>CAZYQA010000403.1:0-2257 GCA_964649555.1 uncultured Muribaculaceae bacterium | reverse complement strand
CTTAATATTATTCATGATATAAAGAAAAAAATTTTTAGTTACAACTTATTTTATGAATTTATCAAGCAACTTTTATTATTTGATACTTTGGGTTATAATAATATTTGGAAATAAACACCTGTGAAGAAAAGGAGATTAAATAAATGGATCCACGAGTTAAAAAGTTATCAAATGTTTTAGTTGGCTATTCTTGTGATGTACCTCCCGATTTAAAAAATGAGCAGATTAAGTCTTTAATGGAAGCTGATGATAATTTTGCTCACCTTGCAGCTAAAGTAGATAGCATAAGCTATAATCTTTCTGAAATGGAACAGCAACGTGCGGCTTTTTTTCTGATAAGTGCTTATTCATTAGCTGTAGAAGCAAACGTAGATAAAGGTAATCCAGCAATGCCAATGTTTACAGATTGGGAAAATCCCCCACGCAAATTTGGTGGTGATAATCCCTATACGATATATATTCAAGCTCCTATAGCAACTCAATTCAGCTATAAAATTACAGGAGACAGAGGATCGTTTGTTTATCTTGGAGTCCAACTTTATGGACTTGCAAACGGATATAATATTCCCACAAACAATATTGGATTAAAAGATATTTTGTTTAATAAAGATGGCACTTTTGAGGTTTATGTCAGTACAATGCGTCCGGCTGAAGCTAAAAACTGGGTACAGATAAGCGATGGAGATCATGCCTTAATTGTGCGTCAGTATTTCGATAAAAGGGAGAACAATATTCCGGCCAATTTAAAAATTGAACGTACGGATACGAATCCTGATAAGGGCTTTAGTTACCTTGAACGAATACAAAAATTGAATCCGATGCTCACTGAAATGATAATGGGTGTAATTGAAGTGAATAACTTACTTCGAGAGAGTGCTTTCAATCAATACTCAGCCAAAGATGCAGATGTACGTGCCCCAAAGTACGGAGGTGCTCTGTACCCAACTAAAGATAATCGTTATGAAGGTTGTTGGGTTTCTCTTAAAAAGGGAGAAGCTATGCGTATCCATGGACGTTTACCTAAAAATACCCTATATGCTTCATATGTGTTTTATGATCGCTGGTATAATACTCCGGATTATCGTAATGGAGTGAATTGTTTTCGAACCATGAATGAAATTGCCCTGAATCCCGATGGGACCTTTGATCTTTATATTTCACCTGAAAAAATTGACCATCCAAATTGGCTTAACACAGGAGGGCTTTATGAAGGTTCGTATAGTACACGCTATATGCAAAGTAGCGAGACAGAGTTTCCAACAGTAGAAATTATAAACATATCAGATATAAAACTATGAAAAAAGTAATATTTTTTATTACTGTCGTCTTGTTCCTATTGCAGCTTCAGGCTCAAGAATCCGTAGATGAGGTAAGGACACAATCAGGTATCGACCCTACAAGGGTAACTACTCGAATTGGATACTCTTTCATGTATTATGCTCAGGAATACCCCAATACCCAAATTAACAACAGATTGGTTACAACATTGGGGATAAACAGGTGGAGTTTTTCGGTAAAGAGCGATTTTGTTTCGACAAATAATAATCTTACAAATCCCGGATTCAATACAGGTTTTGGCGATATGAGATTTACTATTCTCAACGCTTTTTATGTTGGCAAAAAAATTGCTTTGGCAGGTGCCGTCGAAATGATGTTTCCTACAGCATCGTCGAATATCACACAGAGAACAGGAATGGGTAACTATGTAATGGCAACACCATCTATAACATTTAGTTATACTATCAATCCCTCTTTAATGCTCGCCATACAACCTCAATACTCGTTCAATTTAGCAAAAAATGCCATAGAAGGAATGCCGAACGTGGGTGTATTGACAACAAGAATCTTTCTGGCAAAATTTACCAGCAGTGGAATGTTTTACGTCTTAGAACCTCGCCCTATTTATGATTTTATCAACAAGAAATTTGATTTAATTATAGCTCCAATAATAGGTAAGGCTTTGGGTAAGGGATATAATCTTGTCCTTTTAGGAGAGATTCCTATACGTAAGGAAACAATAGATCAGGTAGGTGTATTGATTCAAATAGGAATTAGTAAGGCATTCTAAAATAGATTTAGATAATACAAATTCAGGAAATACAAATTATTTATTCAAATTTGTATTTCCTGAATTTATTAATACACAGAGCTCAATATAAGTATTTAATGATGGTTTTTTTATCATCTTTATTGATCAGGTCTACTATCTAGGAATATATCTGTTTTTTTTTTACATTTTTCTAATTAAAGCGATACT
>CAZYQA010000402.1:0-2261 GCA_964649555.1 uncultured Muribaculaceae bacterium | reverse complement strand
ATATGGAGAATCCAGATAATTGTACAGGTTGTACAAATTGTGCAACAGTTTGTCCAGATTCTGTAATAACTGTATTCAGAGTTAAGATTTAAATTAAAATTTAAAAAATTATGGCTGAAAAGATATTAATGAAGGGCAATGAAGCTATTGCCCACGGAGCAATAAGATATGGCTGCGACGGTTATTTTGGATACCCTATCACTCCTCAATCTGAGGTAATGGAGACTTTGATGGATGAAAAACCGTGGGAAACTACCGGAATGGTTGTTTTACAAGCAGAAAGTGAAACTTCATCAGTAAACATGGTTTATGGTGGTGCATCATGTGGTAAAAAAGTTATGACATCTTCAAGCAGTTTAGGTATAAGCCTTATGTGTGAAGGGTTAAGTTATTTAGCTGGAGCTGAATTACCTTGTGTAATCGTAAATGTTCAACGTGGTGGCCCTGGATTAGGAACTATCCAACCAAGTCAAGCAGATTATTTCCAAGCTGTTAAAGGTGGGGGGCATGGCGACTATAAAATGATTGTCTTAGCACCTGCTTCGGCTCAGGATATGTATGATTTTGTAGATCTTGGTTTTGAATTAGGATTCAAATACAGAACCCCTGTTATGATATTATCTGATGGAGTAATAGGTCAGATGATGGAAAAAGTTGAATTGAGAGATATGAAACCTCGCTGGACAGAAGAAGAAATTAGGGAAAATTGCCCATGGGCTACTACAGGTAAAGTTGGAAGAAAACAAAATGTTATCACTTCCCTTGCTTTAGAAGCTCCTGTTCAAGAGGCATTTAATAATAAATTGCAAGCAAAATATAAAGTTATCGAAGAAAACGAAGTAAGATATGAAACTTACAGAGCTGAAGATGCAGAATATTTGATTGTTGCATTTGGTAGTATGGCGAGAATTGGTGAAAACGCTGTTGATATGGCTAGAGAGAATGGCATTAAAGCTGGTTTATTAAGACCGATCACTCTTTTCCCATTCCCGACAAAAGAGATAGCTGCACTTACATCGCATTTGAAAGGTGTATTAACAGTTGAGATGAATGCCGGCCAAATGGTTGAAGACGTAAGATTGGCTGTTAATGGAAAAGTTCCAGTAGATTTTTATGGTAGAACAGGCGGTGTAATACCTTCTCCTGAAGAGATCTATGATGCTTTGGTAAAATCTATAAATAAGTAAAGAAAATGGATATAAAAGATATAATTAAACCAGAAAATAAAGTATATTCTAAGACTCCTTTGCTTACAGAGAATGTACTTCACTATTGCCCGGGGTGTACTCATGGTACTATTCATAAATTGATTTCCGAAGTAATTGAGGAAATGGGAATTCAAGAGAAAACAATAGGTGTTTCACCGGTAGGATGCTCAGTTTTTGCATATAACTATATTGATATAGATTGGCAACAAGCTGCTCACGGAAGAGCTCCAGCTTTAGCTACTGCAGTAAAAAGATTAAATCCTGATAAATATGTATTTACATATCAAGGTGATGGTGACTTAGCTTCAATCGGTACTGCTGAAAGTATGCACGCTTGTAACCGCGGTGAAAATATTGTAATCTTCTTTGTAAACAATGCAATATATGGTATGACAGGTGGACAGATGGCCCCTACTACCCTACTTGGCCAAGTAACTGCAACTACTCCTTATGGTAGAAATGCTGAATTGAATGGTCATCCATTAAAAATTACTGAGCTTATGGCTCAATTAGATGGTACTTGCTTTGTTACAAGACAATCAGCGCAAAACGCTTTGGCAGTGAGAAAAGCTAAAAAAGCAGTAAGAAAAGCGTTTGAAAACTCTATGCAAAAGAAAGGTACTTCATTTATTGAATTTGTAGGAACTTGTAATTCAGGTTGGAAATTATCTCCTACTAAAGCTAATAAATGGATGGAAGATAATATGTTCCCTTATTACAAACTTGGCGACATTAAAGATATTTAATGCCAATTAATGAATTTAATATTAAATTAATATGAAAGAAGAATTAATAATAGCCGGATTCGGAGGTCAAGGTGTATTATCTTTAGGTAAAATATTGGCTTATTCCGGAATTATGCAAGATAAAGAGGTTACTTGGATGCCTTCTTACGGCCCTGAAATGAGAGGTGGTACAGCAAATGTAACTGTTATAATTAGTGATAAAAAAATAAGTTCTCCTATTCTTAGTAAATTTGATACTGCGATTGTATTAAATCAACAATCAATGGATAAATTTGAGAATTTGGTTAAGCCGGGAGGTACATTAATA
>CAZYQA010000401.1:0-2262 GCA_964649555.1 uncultured Muribaculaceae bacterium | reverse complement strand
TTGCTGATCTTAATCCTTTAAATATTACTTTGGTGCCGGATACTCAAAATCTTGATGAGATTATTGTTATCGGTTATGGTACTCAAAGAAAATCAGATGTATCAGGTTCGGTTGCAAAGGTATCCGGGGATAAGATTGCTCAGATGTCTCGCCCAGGTGCGGCGGAGGCTCTACAAGGTATGGCTCCCGGCTTATCGGTAAATTATGGATCGGGTGCTCCGGGTTCTCAACCAACATTACAAGTTCGTGGTATGACCTCGTGGGGATCTAGTAATGCTCCTTTAGTAATTATCGATGGTGTTCCGGGTGATATCGCTTATTTGAATCCTGAGGATATCAAATCAATGTCGGTTTTAAAGGATGCTGCTACTGCTGCTATCTACGGTTCACGTGCTGCTGCGGGTGTCATCTTGATTGAGACAAAAAGAGGTACAGCACAAGCTCCAAAAATTACTGCTTCTGTTTATTTCGGTATGGATGATCTACCTAAGAGAATGGAGGTTTGTAATTCGGCAGAGTTCATTCAAGTGAGGAAAACTGCTTTAACAAATGCAGGTGTTGAGCAAGCTAAATGGCCTAAATATATTTCTGAATATGATAGAGATCCTTCTCAATTTGCTGATACTGATTGGCAAAGAGAGTACTTCAGAAGAGGCTATACCCAAAAATATGATGTAGGATATGTTGCCGGTAGTGAATTTGCTAACATAGCATTTACAGGTTTCTATTCATCTACAAAAGGTGTAGTAGTTGGAACTGATTCTCAAAAATATGGTTTCAGACTAAACTCTGATATGACAAGAGGTAAGTTTAAGGTTGGAGAGAGCATCAGCGTAGCTTTCTTAGATACTACACCAGAGGAGAACAGTGGATTCCCAGGGATGTTCCAAACGACTAATATAGAGCCTTTAGTTTCTGTTTTTAATCCTGAGAATGAAGGTGGATATGGCGGAGCAATTCCCGGTATGGGTATGTCAGATGCCGGTAATCCTGTTGCTTTCAATAATTTAATTGATACTAAAATTAAGAATAATAATATTGCAGCTTCTGCTTATGTACAGTATAATCCTATTAAAGAATTGACTATCAAATTCCAAGGTGGTATGAATATGGATTATTATCATTATAAGAGTTTTACCCCAACATATTATATAGGTTCTGCAAAAGTTAATACTTTAGCATCTTTGTATGAAGAGAGAAGTAAAACAGTTGAGACTCTTTTAGAGCTTACTGCCAACTATAATAAGACATTTAATGAAAAGCATAATTTCAGTGCACTATTAGGTATCTCTCAAGAGGAGAATAAATATGATAATCAAACAGGTTCCGGTAATAAATTTGAGAATAATGACTTACCTTGGTTATCTCATGCTCAATCTGGTTACGCTGTAAAAGGTGGATTTAATAGATATGGTTTAAGATCAGCTTTTGGTCGTATTAGCTATAATTATGACTATAGATATATGATTATGGTTTCTGCCAGATATGATGGTTCTTCAAGATTTGCCGCAGGTAAAAAATGGGGTTTCTTCCCATCTGCTTCGTTGGGATGGAATATTGCTAATGAGAAATTCTGGAAAAATATTAAGGAGACTTTCTCTACTTTCAAATTAAGATTAAGTTATGGTGGATTGGGTAATCAATCAATAGGTAATTATAAATATATTCCTGTATTATCTTCTAATACAAATAACTTGAATTACCCTCTAAATGGCTATGATATAAGTAATGGTTATGCTATTGTTACTCTTCCTTCGACTAATATTAAATGGGAAACTACATATTATTCAAATATAGGATTGGATTTAGGTTTCTGGAATAATAAATTAGAGGTTTCTGCCGAGGGGTATATCAAGAATACTAAAGATATGCTTTCTGAGAAGAATATCAGCCCTAGTACCGGTTTCGGATCTATCATTGTAAATGATGGAAAATTAAGAACTACAGGTTTTGAGTTCCAAGCTATTTATCATGGTAGTGTAGGTAATAAATTCAGATATGATTTAGACTTAAATTTATCTCATTTCAAGAGTGTGCTTAAAGAGATGGCTGATCCCGGTTATATATCTGAGTATGGCCCTGGTAGAGCTTATGTTGGTGGAGAGATAGGTGAACTTTGGGTTTATAAAACTGCAGGTATCTTCCAATCTCAGGCTGAAATTGACCAATGGAATAAATTGAATGGCTATACTGATAGCAAAGGTAACTGGATTGGAATGCAAAATATAGCTAAGCCGGGTGATATTAGATTTATAGATCAAA
>CAZYQA010000400.1:0-2269 GCA_964649555.1 uncultured Muribaculaceae bacterium | reverse complement strand
ATTTCATTTAGCTAGAGTACTCATTTTAAGAGGACATAATGTTGTTGGAATAGATAATATTAATTCATATTATGATGTTAATCTTAAATATGAAAGATTATCTGTATTGGGTATCTCTAAAGAGCGCATTATGGATAATACTCCTGTAAATAGTGATATAAATCCCAGCTTCACTTTTATTAAGTGTGATATATCAGATGCTTGTGCGGTAAAAAAAATATTTGCAGATTATTCATTTGACAAAGTGTGTAATCTTGCTGCTCAAGCAGGTGTCAGATACTCTTTTGAGAATCCTATGGCTTATGTGCAATCTAATGTAGTGGGGTTTATGAATATGTTGGAGTTGTGCAGAGAGTATTCAATCAAGCATTTTATTTATGCTAGCTCCAGCAGTGTTTACGGATGTACTGATAAGACCCCTTTTAGTGAGAGTGATAGAGTTGATAACCCGGAAAGTATATATGCTGCTACTAAGAAATCTAATGAACTGTTTGCTCATGTATATGGCTCTCAATTGGGCTTGAATGTTACAGGGCTAAGATTTTTTACTGTTTACGGCCCTTATGGGCGCCCTGATATGGCTCCTGCTTTATTTACTAAAGCGATTGAAAATAATGAGCCTATAAATATCTTTAATAATGGGGATCTGAGCAGAGATTTCAGCTATATCGATGATATTGTGAGTGGGGTAGTAAAGATTATAGAGCATGATCCCAAAAGAAAGATTGATGTTTATAATATAGGAAACGGCTCACCTGTGAAGTTGATGGATTTTATATGTGCTTTAGAGAGGAAACTTGGAAAAGTTGCTATAAAAAAATATCTCCCTATGCAGAAGGGAGATGTTTATATTACTTATGCCGATACTTCTCATTTGAAAGAGGATTATGGTTTTGCACCTGATACCCCTTTGGAAATTGGGCTTAGTAGAGAAAAATCTGATTATCTTCTTACCCGTTTAGAAACGGAGGTGAATATTTCATAGGGAATGGTGCCTAAGATTCTGGCAAGTTCCCTAGCTGTGGGATTCTCTCCGAATATTGTCACTTTATCACCTACGTTTGCATCAATTCCGGTAATATCAATCATGCACATATCCATACATATATTGCCAATGGTTGGTGCTAATTTCCCATTTACCATAAATTTAGCATTTCCTCTGCCTAGCTTTCTGTTGATGCCGTCAGCATATCCAAGAGGTAGCGTCGCAATTCTTTTTGCGCTATCAATTTTACCATGTCTGCCATATCCAACTGTCCCATCTTCAGGGGTAAGCTCTTTTATCTGAATAATCTTGCAAGAAAATTCGGCGGCAGGTTTAAGAAACTCCTCCTCTACGGCGCTTATGCCATATATTCCTATCCCAAGCCTCACCATATCAAATTGATATTGAGTGAACCTTTCGATACCGGCTGAGTTTAATATATGCTTTATAGGTTTATATTGCAAGTGTGATGTAATTTGTGAATATAGTTTTTCAAACAACTCAATTTGCCCAAGAGTAAAATTATCATTATCTGGCTCATCAGAGGCTGCCAAGTGTGAAAAGATTGATTTGATTTGGATATTGGATGGTTTTTTTAAGAATTCCGATAGCTTATGGAGATCTTTCTCCATGAATCCTAAACGATGCATTCCGGTGTCTAATTTTATATGTACCGGGTAATTTTCGATTTGTCGTGATTCTAAATAGTTGTTAAATTCCATTAGCATCTCTATACTCGGGATAGAGGGTTCTAAATTGTAATTGACTATCTCTTTGAAATAATCATATCCGGCTGTAAGGATTAAGATAGGAATATGGTTTATTCCATTTTCTCTTAACTCAATTCCTTCAATAGGATGAGCTACACCAAAATAATCTGCTCCTGCATTTTCCATAGTTTTGGCAAATTCTACAGCTCCGTGTCCGTAAGAGTTTGCTTTTATAAGAATCAGTAGTTTAGTGGTTTGGTTAAGTTTTGATTTGAAATAACTGAAGTTGTGAGATAGGTTCTGCGAGTTTATCTCAAAATGAGCGAAATTTTTTTGAACTAATTTCATTGTTTGTTGTAATATTATAGGTTCAATTATGGTAGTAAAGATACACATTTGATGTTTACGTTGTAATTAGATAAACAATATATAATTTTAATTTTTTGAAAAAATGAGAAACAAATCATTCTTTGCAATTGCAATCTTATTAGTTATTGCAATTACTTCATGCGGCGAAAAGAAAAAAACCGTAGCTGAGTCTTTAGTTGGAATATGGGCTGGTATCGATTCTATC
>CAZYQA010000399.1:0-2275 GCA_964649555.1 uncultured Muribaculaceae bacterium | reverse complement strand
GTAAGCTATTTAGGCTATGATAAAGAGATACAAAGGTGCAAGGTATGGGCAAATAAATTATCTGTTGAAAGGGATATCGGGCTTGAATTAAGATTGAGATCTATAGAGAATAAGCTGCAATTAGATGTTACTAATAAAGTAATAATGCAGATGAAAGTGCCCGGTGAAGCAAAAATAATATTGGAGAATAGGCTGGCAGAGCTTTATTTTAAAGGTGTAAGCCAGAAGTATGAGGTTGGCCTCACTTTATGTCGCCCCAATGATATGCTTCAGGTTCCCTCTCTATATTCTTCAGGAGTAAAGTATGATGATTGTCAATTATATTTTGATAGAATCATTTATAGGGGTATCCCTTTAGCTGATAACTCGAATTTTTATTTTATTAATAATTATGATGGTAGAGTAAGTTATTTGGGGGTAATTACATATTATACGGTATATGGTCCTGTGAAGCTATATATTGAGTTTGATTCCAGGTATGCCAAAGAGGCAATGGGGTATCCGGCCCTGCTGTTTGATTACAAATCGGTAGATAATGTCAATATTCCAAAATCATACTCTTATGCTAAATATATTGATGGTAGGTTGATTTCTTATCATGGGAGATATAATTATCCGGTAAATCTTAATGATGATAATTATGCGGAAGGGTATTCTACGTCAACGAAAGATGGCTATCAACATTTTATAAATGTATCTACAGATGGAAGTACGGTGATAGTAAGTAGAGAGAAGAGAGCTTTATTTCCATATATTGTATCTTTTTCTTACTTAATGCTTTTCTTTGGAATTGTTATATTCTTCTTTATAAGAATGAGGAGATTGAATAAGAAGTTACTTAAAACGAAACTACCTAAAAACTCTTTTAGAAGGAAGATTACATATCTGCTTACTTCCTCATTGGTTGTTGCATTGATATGTATGGGTTTTGGTAGTGTGTGGTTTAGTATAAGTTATTATAATGAGAGTAATATGTTGCAAATGGAGGAGAAGCTCCAGACAATTCAATCTACATTAAATGATTATTGCAAGGATTCCGATAACTACAGTGAGATAAATAATAATAGCTTATCACAAACACTTGATAAAATATCGCAGAGCACGCAGGTGGATATTAATATATATGATCCTCATGGAAGATTACTCAGATCTACTCAGCCGGAGCTGTTTGAACGTTATTTATTAGCTTCACGTATGAACCCTGATGCCTATAAACAACTGGTAAAAGAGAATAAAAGACAAGTGATAAACAGGGAGAAATTAGCGGAGCTCACATATAATTCGCTTTATGCACCTATTTATAATAATAGTGGAAAGTTGATAGCAATAGCAAATATTCCATACTTCACAAAGGGAACTAATTTTAGTGGAGATATTTCTTCTATCTTGGCAGCGATTATCAATATTTATATATTATTGATCTTGGCAGCCGTGCTTGGAGGATCGATGTTGTCTAATCAATTATCTAAGCCTCTTGCCGAGATTAGCCGTAAGATGCAATTTATTGATGTTTCTAAGAAGGCAGAGCATATCAATTATAAAAATAAAGATGAGCTTGGGGATTTGGTTTGGGCATATAATAAGATGGTGGATGACTTAGAGGAGAGTACAATGCGATTGGCTCAAACAGAGAGGGAGCACGCTTGGAGTGAGATGGCAAGGCAGATTGCTCACGAAATTAAGAATCCTTTGACACCAATGCGCCTTAGTATTCAACACCTGATAAGATTGAAACAGCGTAATGTGGAAGGTTGGGAAAATAAGTTTGAGGATGTGGCTAATTCAATTTTGGAGCAAATTGATATTTTATCTAATACTGCATCTGAGTTCTCTAGTTTTGCTAAGTTTTATTATGAGGAGAGTAGTAAAATTAATCTCTATAATATTATTAATGAGCAGAAGATTTTATTTGATACAAGGGATAATATAAAGATTTTATTTAATTCAGATCTTGAAAATGCCGTGGTGTTTGCTCGTAAAGGGCAGATTATAAGGGTGATTGTAAACCTTTTGTCTAATGCTATTCAAGCTCTTGAAGCAATTGGCAGAGGGTATGTGCGTATCTCGCTTATAAGGAAAGATAATAATTATATAATCTCAATAGAGGATAATGGATATGGGGTGAAAGAGGAAGATGTGAATAAATTATTTAAGCCTAATTTTACTACTAAAAGTAGTGGTACGGGGCTTGGTCTTGCAATTTCTCGTAATATAATTGAGCAGAGTGGAGGTACTATATTTTATAATAAATCTGATATAGGAGGGGCAAACTTCT
>CAZYQA010000398.1:0-2282 GCA_964649555.1 uncultured Muribaculaceae bacterium | reverse complement strand
ATGAAGGGATCTTTTGTACCAAATAATAAAGGATATTATATAAAACAGCTCTCTTATTCAAACTTAGTAGATAGTGATAATAACATAATTGAGTCTCCTCTTATAAATAAAATTAAAGAGAAGACTCAAATAAATGAAAATATGAATGATGTACTGTGTATCTATGAGTAAAATTAATTAATATTCACCAATCCAACCTCTTGCAACATTTCATAATATCTAATTAGCTCATTAATATCAATTTGCTGAGGAAATTGTGCCTCCAACATTTTCTTAATATCCAGGATACTTTTATCACCTTGTACTGTTAATTTAGATGCTTCGCCGGAGTTTGGAAGATTTATGTTATACTTCTCTTTCAACTCCGGTGTTATTGCTCTGGTAACGCCATAGCCCGATTCTAATACTTTATGTGAAGTTTTAGGAAATAGTTTTGAAGCCTTAATTTCATCTTGAGTAAGCTCAATTTTCTTAGGAATAACTACTCCTAATAATGCTGCCTTAGTTTTGAAAGTCCTATCTAATACAGATTTAGCATTGTTAACACTCATAATAAAATCTTTATTTACACTTGTTATATATGAGTTTAGGGATTTGTTAATTGGTGCTAATTCAGAAACTGAATTTACAGTTTCAATTTCATTAATTTTAAGTGCATCTATATCATTACATGCTTTTTTATATATATCAACTAAATTATTTTTATCCGCATTATTTATAGCATTGACTCCCCTATTCTGATATAATGCCAATCTTTTTGAGCCGTTACCTGCTACCTCTCCTGCTATTTTTAAAGCATCTGCATCATTAGCATTTGCGATATAATAGCCAATTGCAGCAGATAAAACGGTTGCTCTTTTCATTTGAGTAGGATCAATAATAGAAGGTCTGTCACCTGATGTATGATAATAATTATCAGTCCAAGTAATAGTAATAATTGATGGAACTTGCACACCCCAGTCATTAAATACTTCATGGTCTGAAGCTCCATAATGATGGTTAATAGAGTAATAGAATGGATCTCTTGATCCGGTCATACTGTAAACAGGTTTTGAAGGTAAAGGGCGCCCTACGCCTGTACCGGTCCACTCTTTATTTGTCATACTCATATAATGAAAGAATGCTTCAGCAACATCATTTATATAGTGAGGATTCCCCATAGTTGTTCTGTTAAGCGTATAGAATGAGTTACTTTTACTTAGCCATAATCCAACCATATCCATATTTAATGCACAAAGAGCTTTATCTGTTATATCCTTATGTGCTTTCACCCATGGCCCTGTTCCTGAAAATTCTGGTGCCCAGATAAATCGCATTGTTCTTTTAGGACGCTCGATTGAGCCATTATTTATTAAAGTATTTATTGTGCGCGCAATATCTAACATAGCTGTACACCCGGACGTATTATCATTTGCTCCTAGCTTTACATATCCCTCATATAAATGCGCCACAAATATTACCTCCTCCGCATCTTTATCCGCCCCCTGAATATAGCATGTTGGAACCTGAATATCCAGTTCTACTTGCTGAGTTTCTACTTTTGCTTTTACTTTTATCTTCTCCCCTTGTAATAATCTGTCGCGTAGAACATATCCATCTCTAGGGGGTAGATTAAAGCAAAAAGTAGCATTATCACCCCTTATACCAGTATTTGGAACTTGGATTGGATCTAGCAAAGGGCGCGGTGAACTAAATGAAATTATACCAATTGCACCTTTTGCTACAACGGCATCATGCACTCTGCTGGGAGAAGCATCAGTAACAGCAATTTTTCCTTGTAGGTTCAAACCGTGTAAATCTTTTGGACTACCTTTTCCAACCCAAATAAGCTCTGCTTCTACATTTGCATTTTTTGAACCACTCCCCAAAGAAGCAGCTAAATCATTATAATCAGCTATTTTAGACAACTTAGGTGAAACCTCCCATAAAGAAGCAGAGATTCCATCCCACGTTTTAGTTCTCCCCAATCTCTCTACCGTAGCTCCTGCTAAACCATATTCATTCATTTTGTCTAGAATATACTGCGATTCATGCAAAAGAGTTTTATATTGCTCATTTGTTCTATTTTTTTCATAACCGGCAAGATCTAATATTTGATAATACGATAAATCTCCGGACGACTCCCCTACTATATAATCATAAGTTTTGTCATCCATCAAATTATAATAAAAAATATTAGTGTAATTCTGGCTAAACATATTGAGCCCAAAGAGCATAGATAGCCCTATAAGATAAATTTTTTTCATAGATTTTAAGTTAGTTAAGTCTTAGCAAAAGAAAAT
>CAZYQA010000397.1:0-2283 GCA_964649555.1 uncultured Muribaculaceae bacterium | reverse complement strand
TCTATCGAAAGGAAAAATAAATTACATACCATATCAAATTTCTAATCGAAATGATAATGTTATTACATTTGAAAAAAATGGTGATAACGTTATATTGCAGTTTATTGATTCTAAAAATCAAAAAAGGAATATCAACTTAGGAAAAGAAACCAAAATAGTTTTGGCGGGAAAATTTAATAAAGTAAGGTTTGGAAGTTCTTGTAACAACTTATATTTTACGTTTCCTAAAAATATTTCATTTCAAGAAATAATAATTGATGGTAATAGTAATTTTGATATTCATCAATTTATGAATATTAATAAACTTGCTGTTAACGGTGAATCAAGAATTAATATGTCAAGCCAAGCAAAAGTAAAAAGTATTATTTGTACAAATAGTAATGCTCGTATTAGTTCTAATATTAAAAATGTGAATTATATCTTGAAGTCTGATACATCAAAAGGGAATGACAAAGCTAATAAATCAACCAATAATACATCTGATTCTAACGGAAATTATACACCGTATTTTCCAATGTCCCCTATTCTGCCTGAAAAACCTATTACCCCAGATAAACCAGTAACTCCAGATGAGCCTATTACTCCGGATGAGCCAGTAACTCCTGATGAACCTATCGTTCCTCAAAAGCCTGCAAATAAAGAAAATTACATAGAGGTATCTGCTAGAGCTGAAAAACAAATTACTCCGGATGAAATATACTTACAAATTGTATTAGATGAAGCACCATCTAAAGGAAAATTTAGTATAAAAAAGCAAGAAGAAGAGATGATCAAAGCTCTTAAATCACAAAATATCAACATAAAAGAAGATTTGACAGTTGAAGACATGAGCAGTGATTTACAAAAATTCATTTTCAAGAAAGATGACATATATGCTACAAAAACATATATTTTAAAAGTAACAAGCGCATCTGCCGCAGCAAATGCGCTAAACTCACTAAATAGCGTAAATATCTCAAATGTATCTTTGCAGAGAACAGCCATCTCAACACAATTGCAAAAAGCAACAAAAGATGAGCTTTTGATTCAAGCCGCAAAACAGGCAAAAGAAAATGCAGAAATACTTGCTACGGCTGTTGGCTCAAAAGCAGGAAATGCAATCTTTATTCAAAACTTCTACTCCTTCTCGCAACCCTACGGAAACTTTGCAGTAAGAGGCAAATTAATGGGAGCTGCAAACCTAGAGATGTCAGATTCGGTAATACAAACAGTAGAAGTATCAAAAGTGCCTGTATCTGTAAATGTTACGTGCAGATTTGAAATATTAAATTAAGAAATAACAGTATATCTCTTAATTAGCAAACCTATAAGCCGCTTTTCTCATATCATTATGAGACTTAAACGGCTTATTTGGTTTTAAATATTTCTCAAGATACTTATGCATATTATATCTTATCTCTGTAGATTCCCTAGAATCCATTCTATCAAAAGAGTGTGCTCCGCTGGCATTATCAAAAATCTTATACTCAAACTTCTTCCCGTCAGCTTTAAGGCTTTTAATAAGATGCTCTACCTCCAAAACATCCACATCATCATCATTAGTAGTAGAATAAATCAATACAGGAGTTTGTAGCTTATGAGTATTCCAAGCAGGAGAACGTTTCTTATACTCATTCACATTCTCAGACACTGTTACGCCAAGATGCTTAGGATCGGAGAAAATCTTTCTATAGCTATCTGTAGAAACACCCATTCTAGCCACAAGATCAGATACCGGAACCCCGGCAAATCCAACTTTATAAGCAGTAGGATACTCAAATAAATTCATAAGAGTGATCATACCGCCATGGCTCCAACCAATAATTCCAACTCTATCCTTATCCACAATTGCATAATTTTCAATCATATAATCTCTCCCTGCTTTCACATCAGAATTCTCTCTACCACCATAATCTATCGCATCATAAGTTCCTTTGCCATACCCTGTACTCCCTCTATACTCAGTAGAAACAACAATATACTCCTGAGCTAAGAGCTCTCTTACAATATGCGCATAATATGTAGACATATCGGCATGTACACCACTATGAGGAAGCACAATCAAAGGGTACTTTTTATCAGGATTCACAGATTTAGGGATAAATACATAATTCCAGAATTTAAAAGGATTATTATACCCTCTCGAATTTTTAGGATTATGCTTTGCTTTAGGCTCACCTGAAATAAACACCTTATCGATATAAGCAATATCCCCAACCTTTTCGTACCACAAAAGATCATCAATCTTTTTAATTATCTGATCATTAACATGTTGATTATTTTGTGCAGAAACAGCACTCACAG
>CAZYQA010000396.1:0-2304 GCA_964649555.1 uncultured Muribaculaceae bacterium | reverse complement strand
CTTTTAATAAATGTTTCACGTACAATTGGGGGCATCTCTTCAAGTGATTGCTTTACTCTAATAAGTAACTCATTATGTAGAATAGAGTGATCAGCTCTCTCTAGAGCCGCTATGTTTAATGATTCAATAGTATATTCCTCAAGATTAACGTTGTTTATTCTAACTTTACGTTTTTTTAGAATATTAAGACACTTATTTTTTGCAATAACCAATAAGTAGGCAATAGGTGGTTTTGCAAACTCATATTCATCAATCTTATTATAAAAGGCAAGAAATGTATCTTGTACAACGCACTCGGCCTCCTCTCTATTACTCAAATAACTTTGAGCAAAGTGAAGTACATTATGATACTGCTTTTTATATACAAGTTCAAATAGTTTTTTATTTTCGTCTGTTTCCAATACGTTGTATTTTTGATGCTCCTTAGAAATAGATATAAAGAGAGGTAGTGATAAATAGTGGTTTTTATGAATTAGTTTTTAGACATCTCAATAGGTTTAATTAAAGAAGGAATAATCATAGAAATACTTGAGATATATAGATCTAAATATATTGGGTGTTTTGGTAATTACAAGGCAGCAAAATATAATCAGTTTATAAAAAGTTGTATCAGTAATATTATAAGTTATTATATTTCATTGAGAAGGGAGTCGATTTCTCTTCTCTCTTTTTTTGTAGGCCTCCCTGTACCTCTATCTCTTTTAAGAAATATCGTTTCATTTGGGCGCAGAAGTTTATCAATTTCACTCTGAGGTGTAATATCTGTGATATAGTTCTGAACTAGAGGAGCACCTTGTCTTTTTCCCACAAGGTCAATAACAAGGTATTCATATTTAATCGCACCTTTTCTTACTGCAATAGCATCTCCTTTTTTTATAATTTTAGATGACTTAGCTTCTGCATTATTAACAAATACTTTCCCGGTTCTGCAAGCCTCTGCTGCGTCAGATCTGGTTTTGAAAATTCTGACGCACCATAAATATTTATCTATCCTTACTTCTGTTTCCATCCACTAATTAATCGTTATCTTCATCAATATAATCATCCTTTTCTTGAATTATCGGCATATATACCTCTAATAAGAAAGAATCTTCACTATTAGGCTCAATTAAAAAATCCTCCATTGCTGCAGGGATAAATATACACTCTCCCTGTTTTATCTCATATTTGTGTTTGGATGTTTTTATTTGTGCATCCCCTCTAAGAGCAATATATACAATAAAACTATTTACTAAAGATGGGATAACCCTTTTGCTCTCTTTAAGATCAAGTGATTTGATTATAAAGTTTTTAGAGTTGATAAGTATATTACTTCCAGAGGTAATTCCGTTAAAATAATATTTATCTTTATCATATTTCTTATAATCAATTATATCTATTGCATCTTCCAAATCCATTTTCCTTGCTGTGGCAGGATCATTTTCCCTTCCCCAGTCATATAGTCTGTAAGTAATATCCGAGCTCTCTTGAATCTCTGCAATCACTACTCCCTCTCCGGCAGAGTGCACGCATCCCGGCTCAATATATATAAGATCCCCTTTCTGAGGTGTAAATACATTAAGAATCTCCTCTAAAGTGCCATTTTTAGCCTTTTCGTAAACCTCGGTAGGGGTAACATCTCTATTAAATCCCATATAAACCTTTGCCCCCGGTTTAGCATCTACAATATACCAACATTCCGATTTACCCCATGTGCCTTCTCTCTCAAAAGCTGTTTCATCATTAGGATGTACCTGAACGGATAATTTATTCTTAACATCAAGAAACTTGATTAGAAGAGGAAACTCTCCTCTATAGAATTGGAAAATATCATCACCAACCATATCTCCCATATAGGTTTCAATAATATCGTCCAGTGAATTACCTTCAAGAAATCCATTAGATACTAATGAGCTGTCACCATATAAACTCCATATTTCCCAACTCTCTCCGATTGCTATATTTTTATCAAAATCTTTGTTTAAATCTACTGATAGATAATTGCCCCCCCATACTCTCTCTCTGGCTTCGGGCTTAAATTTAATAGGGTATAATTTATTCATAATTTTCTAATGTGCTTGTACTAACTTGCTTATTTATCTTGAAAGTATCTTTATTTGGTAAAATATTCTTTAAATAGAATAATGTTATAATAACTATTCCTAGTGATAATATATAAACAAATGGATATAAATTAGGATTAGCCATATCCAAAAGATCTTTGAATGATGTCTCAATTTCAATATTAGGAAAAAGGCATGTCATTAAATAAGCTGTACAATTATTAGCAGCATGTATTGCTATAACCATCTTAAATGAATGTGT
>CAZYQA010000395.1:0-2311 GCA_964649555.1 uncultured Muribaculaceae bacterium | reverse complement strand
CAGGTACTTCAAACTCAGTTATGTATTGCCCTACAGGATTATAATCCTCAGGAACTAAACGTGTAAAAGATTTTGAGGTGATTGCATCTTTAGTTAATGATTATACGGATGGTAACTTCAATCTTAAATTGAAAGGTAATTCTGATGCACAGGTTAAAATTTTAGATGGCAAAAAAGTGATTTTTGAGGGAACTTATAAACTCCCTAAAAATGATAGCATTATCAATGTTTCAACCTTTATTCCTGATATTAATTCTTGGAGTGCTGAGACTCCATATCTTTATACTTTGCAAGTAAATAGTATCGATGGTGCTAAAAGGGTGAAAGAGTCTTTTGAGCATAAATTCGGTTTTAGAAATGTGGAGATGAAGAATGGGATGCTTCTTGTGAATGGTAAGCCTATTAAATTTAAGGGTGTTAACAGACACGAGCATGATCCTAAAACAGGACGTACTGTTACAAGAGAGAGTATGATTGAGGATATTAAGTTGATGAAACAATTTAATATTAATGCAGTAAGATGCTCACATTACCCTAATTATGAGGAGTGGTATGAGCTATGTGATGAGTATGGTTTGTATGTAATTGACGAAGCTAATATAGAGAGTCATGGTATGGATCATCATCCTATGGGTACACTTGCTAATAGTGAGGAGTGGCTTACCCCTTTTATGGAGAGGATGACCCGTATGGTGGAGAGAGATAAGAATTTTACCAGTATTGTTACTTGGAGTTTAGGTAATGAGAGTAGCTATGGTAAACATTTTGAAACTATATATGATTGGACTAAGCAGCGCGATACAACTCGCCCTGTTCAGTATGAGGGGGGTGGTGAAAAGGGTGTTTCCGATATTTATTGCCCTATGTATGCTCGCCCTTGGAAGTTGGTGCAATGGGTAAATCAACGCCCTACAAGGCCTCTAATTTTATGTGAGTATGCACATGCTATGGGGAATAGTGTGGGAAATCTTAATGGCTATTGGGATCTTATATATAAGTATGATCATTTGCAAGGTGGCTTTATTTGGGATTGGGTAGATCAAACTTTTGCAGCTAAGGATTCACTTGGTAATGATATTTGGGCTTATGGTGGTGACCTTGGCTTTGTAGGTATTGTTAATGATTCGAGCTTCTGTGCAAATGGATTAGTTGCTGCCGATAGATCTTTGAATCCTCATATTTGGGAGGTGAAGAAAGTTTATCAAAATTATAGATTTGAGCCTGTTGCTTTTGCTCCTGAAAAAATTAAGATTACTAACTTGAATTATTTTATTTCTTCGGATGATGTGGAGTTTTTATATGCCGTTAAATCTAATGGTGATACTTTAGGTTATGGTAAGATTGAGGTGCCCTCTATTTTACCTCAGCAATCTGCTATTGTTAGCTTGGATTTGCCAAGTAAGGATAAATATAGTGGAAGTGAGGCTTTCTTACATTTAAGTGCTGTTTCTAGTGTTCCTGCTGATATGATTCCTCAAGGGCATATTTTGGCTTGGGAGCAGTTACCTTTAAACGATTATTATTCGTTTAATTCGGATTCTTTTATTGATGAGAATTCTGCTAATGGTAATAAAACTCATATTTATATTGATTCTAAAAGAGGTGTTATTTCAAAGTACCTTTTGAATGGTAAGAATATTTTAATAGAGGGGCTCTTACCTAATATGTGGAGGCCTGTTAATGAGAATGATTTGGCTAATGGGATGCTTAAGCGTTGTGGAGTGTGGAAGAGTGCTTCTGATTCTCTTTCTGTAGAGTATATTAAACTTAACGGCTCTGCCTTAAGTGGTGAGTATCTTATCAAGTGTTCTGATGTTATTGAGGTGAAATTTTCTCATCCTCTTTTTGCTATTTTTGTAACTTATAGTATGCCTAAAGAGGGGGTTCTGGAAGTGGTTGAGAGATTTAAGCCGGGCGTGAAATCTGTTTTACCTGAGATGCCTCGTTTTGGTATGAGCTTAATTCTTAAGGGGGAGTATGATCTTATGACTTGGTTTGGTAGAGGCCCTATTGAGAATTATTGGGATAGGAAGAGCAGTGCGGATATTGATCTTTATTCTGCAACTGTTTGGGAGCAGTATTTCCCTTATGTAAGAGCTCAAGAGTCTGGTAATAAGTGCGATGTGAGATGGAGCTCTTTTACGAATGATAAAGGTGAGGGGATTACGGTGGTGTCTGCAAATGAGCCGCTGAGTGTTGGAGCTTATAATTTCTTTATGAATGAATTATGTTATCATCCGTTTAATGGTAAAAAACATGGCGGTAGTATAACCAAAAAAGATATGGTTTGGGTGAATATTGATAATCTTCA
>CAZYQA010000394.1:0-2323 GCA_964649555.1 uncultured Muribaculaceae bacterium | reverse complement strand
ATAACCCAACCTTTATTATATCTTATTTACTGAGTATCATTACAATATCAATAATATCAACTATAATCCCACTAATCCATATACTTAAATTTAAACCAATAAATGTTGTAAGAGGTGATTTCAAATTTAAAAGCAAAATATTATATAGTAAGATATTCATAATCATTCAGAATATTATAAGCATAGTCCTTATAACTATTACCATTACAATGAATATACAAATGAACTACCTTACTCAACTACCTAAAGGATATGACAGTGAAGGTATTATTATAATTGACACATACAATGTATTTCAGAGGAGCGCAGAAAGAAACAATCTGTTATTAGATAGATTACTAGAATCTCACCTGGTAGAGCATGCCGGACTGGCAACCAATACACCTGCAATGGGATCGGGTTTAAATTTAATGCAGACAGAAGATGGCAGATCCATTGGAATAAGAATGAGTTTTATGGATACAGCTTGTTTTAAAATATTTGGAATAGACATACTTGAATCGTATGGAGAGGCTAGTGGAGAAATGAATTACTATACACAAAATGCTAAAAATATAATTGGATTTGAAAGAGAGGATGCAGCAAGCCTAAAATACCCCGCTGCTGGAATAATAAAAGATTATAGATACGGATCATCAATAAATAATATCTACTCATATAATGAAATTGGTGATGTAAATGCAATATCTATAAAGCCTAGAGAAAATCTCTTTATCACTATGATAGTTGTGAAAGTTTCAAATAAGGAGAATGTGTTAAAACAGATTCAAGAAATTATAGACAAAACTATTATGGAATTATATAACAGCCCTATTGAGATGCCTGCAATATACCTAGATGATTATCTGGAGAAAGAGCTACAGGAGAGCAAAAACACGATAATAATAATCACAACTTTTATGCTCGTATCAATAATAATATCTGTTTTAGGGCTTTTAGCAATGAGCATCTATTTCACAAAACAACGCTCTAAAGAGATAGCAATTAGGAAGATATTTGGTTCAACAATTAAAGAAGTAATAGTAAGAGTATCATCTCATTTTATTTTCCTAATTTCATTATCAGTGATTATCTCTCTTCCACTAAGTATCTTCATCTGTACCAAATACTTAGAGTCATTCTCTTATAGAATAGATTTACATTGGTGGATATTTGCCATTGCAATATTAATATCAATCATGGTATCAATTGCCACAATGCTACATCAAATTGTTTCTGCGGCAAGTGAAAACCCAATATCGTCATTAACAAAAGATTAAGCCATGCGGGATTCAATTGTAAAAATTTTATTATTAACCATGGGATTATCCTTGGGATTGCTCCTAATTGCAAAAATATGGAAGGAATATACTTACGACAAATCCTTAGCTAAAGATGATGTTTTTGCAATTGCAATCAACCATAATCTCGACAATGAAAAAAACAGCAATACTTGGATACAAGGTGCAGTTGCTCCTGCATTAAAAGATGCTCTGCCGCAAGTAATATATGCGAGCAGATATTTAATATTAAAGACTCACTCTTTCAAAAACAACAAAGAGATTATTTTTGATAATGAAAACCTATTACTTACCGATACCTCTTTCTTTCATATTTTCAATTCAGAAATAATTATAGGAGAGGATAATAAAGGATTGATAGATAAAAAATCCATATTCATTAGCCATAAATTTGCTCAAAAACTTAGTAGTAATTTAAATGAGTTAATCAACTCTCATCTAATGGATGGGAGTAATCTATATTTTATCAAAGGTATTTACACAGATTTCCCCGAAAACTCTAGGTTTAAAGATATTAATATAATAGGATCCTTATCAGCACTAAGTAATTATGAATTTAATGGTAGCGACAAATGGGCTAACGATAAATATCAAGGATTCATAAAACTGGACAAAAGCAATCAGGCTCTTGCAGAAATTGAACTAAAAAGACTTTGTATAGCAAACATTAAAATGGGAGACACCTTCAAAGGAGAGGTTAAATTAATCCCGTTTAAAAAACTATATACCAATAATATAGATACTAAAAGATCAATATTATTACTGCTAATAATTTCAATTGTAACCCTCCTATCAGCGATATTAAATTATATATTACTATCTATCTCAGAAATAATGAAAAAAGGTAAAACTATAGCAGTTTTAAAGTGCTTTGGTGCCTCAAATACAGATATATTTTACAGATTTTTATATAGCTCAACAATTCATCTTCTTATATCAATAATATTTTCCACCCTTCTAATTTTCTCTTTCAGAAACAATATAAAAGAACTAATTGGAGATAATATTTCTTTATTATTTAACTTATCCTCAGTATCATTCTT
>CAZYQA010000393.1:0-2328 GCA_964649555.1 uncultured Muribaculaceae bacterium | reverse complement strand
AATAACATCAATCTGAGAGATTCTATCAATATCCACAATCACAGGTTTTACAAAAAAGAATTTATCACTAACTATTAATTTTCCGTTTTGAGAATCGATAACAACTTTATTTTGAGTCTTCAATACAAAAAAAGGAAATAAAAGATTTACCCCTCCCATTATAATATAAAATATTGAACTTAATGGCTTATCTTCAGTAAAGCAACCTATAATCACAAACACAACGAATATAATATATAGAACAAAAAACCCATAAATCAACCTTCGTTCATTTAAAGAATATCGATAAAAAGTTTTCATAGAAATAGAATATAAATTTAGATTACAAATCACCCGCATTCCGCAGGATGTCAAGCTCTTCTTTCGAATACAACAAGCTCTCCAATAATTTATATACCTGCTCATTAAATAAAATCATTATCAAAATAATGCAGAGCAAAGCAATACCTATCACTATCAAAGCAATTTGCATTTTAGAAAGCCCCTTTTTCAATTTATTATCCACACCTGCGGCTAAAACCTCATCTTGCAACTGTTCAGCTTTCTCCTGCTCAATCTCAAAAGATTTATCCAATCCCGAATCCTCCTCTAAGGTGCTATTTATAATACTCAACACAAGCTCATCCTCTCCTTCACCATCACTATGTACATTCTCAACAGACTCCATCTCAACTAATATCACCGGCTCATCCTCATCAATACTCAACACAAAAGGATCGGCAGCAATCGCCACATCTTCCCTAACCTCCATTTTCTCCAAAGGTTTCACAGATACAGGTTCGAGAGGTAAACATGCATAAAACAATTCATCAGAATGTACAGGAGTAAAATACAAATTCCCATTAGAATCTTTATTAACCCTACCAATATTATCAAATAGAACCTCCCCGGTATTATCAAGTTCTTTCTTAATAGAATCTACAAACTCATTAAAAAGAACCTCACCCTTTAATCTATTAATAGACTTCCTCTCCAAAAAAGCATCTAATAATACTCCATCATCACTTATTTCAGACGTACAAAACAAAAGATTCACTTGAGGAGGAGAAATTATTTTACCCGAAAATTGAATCTCCGAATTAGTTTCCTCCATTACAAAACACCCAAAACCGGGAATTATAACACTCTTATTTTTAGCAAGAAGATCTTGCAAAAGTAGCGAGAAAGAAGAGAAATCCATATATCAACAAATTATAAAGTATAGAACAAAGATAAATTTTTTTTATATTTTTTACAGAAAAATTTGGAGCATATTAAAAAATGTTATACTTTTGTACCCGCTAAGCAAATGAAACGCATAGCAAACCAAATAAAATTCCCGAATAGCTCAGTTGGTTAGAGCATCTGACTGTTAATCAGAGGGTCCTAGGTTCAAGTCCTAGTTCGGGAGCAACAAAGAACTGCACTAAAAAAGTGTGGTTCTTTTTTGTTTTATAATATAAGTAAACTTTACAAGTCCCAAATAGTTTAAATAAAAAAATAACTATATGAAACAGACAATTCTACTTATTGCATCCATCTGTATATTAGCATCATGCAACAGCAAAAGCACATCAAACAAAGAATTACTTGGAAACTGGATAGAAGTAATGCCGGTAAACCTTGACATAACTGAGGGAATAACACTCAAAGAGGGCGGAGAGGCAGAATCTATCGGCATGGCAACACTACTCTACTCTAAATGGAAAAAAGAAAATGACATACTAATATTATGGGGAAAAAGCATAGGGAACGGGCAAACAATTGATTTTTCCGATACTTTATCAATAGCAAAAATTACCCCGGATTCATTAATTCTGGATAAATACGGCATGTACAGAATCAAATATTACAAGGTTGATAATATAAACGACATTAAGACATTCAACATACTTGATTCCCTAAAAAAAGTGGATTATACTACAAATATCATAACAAGAACATATAAAGGCTCACTCCCAATCCCATCCTGCATTGAAGTAAAAAGCGAACTAACCATATATAATTACGAAAATTGTGGTGACGGCGTATATAAACTAAGCAATACATACCTAAGAGCAGATGGAGAAAATGCAATAAGCAACTCATATGGAAGGCTATACACTCTAAGAGGGGATGCAAGCAACCCAGATGCAGTAGTTTATCAATTAATCCCATTTAAATATGGAGAAACATTAAGTTTTCTATATCAGCCAGATAATCTGATATTACTAAATGACAAGATGGAGAAGATAGAGGGGAATCAGCTAAAATTGACAAACCCTTAAACACGGAACATCGATATATTTAAAAACAAAAAAAGGCACCTCCCGGTGTCTTTTTTCAACAAAACAAAAAACAACATATTTA
>CAZYQA010000392.1:0-2335 GCA_964649555.1 uncultured Muribaculaceae bacterium | reverse complement strand
CTTGTAGGTAGTCTCAATCTTAGGAAACCTGACAGGTGTATATGAATATCCGGCAATAGCATAAGGGTTATAACTCAATCTACCTGTAAGCCAATACTTAGAACCCTTCAATCCGAATTCATTAATTCCAAGATGTAATAAAATAGAGGCCATCTCCTCGGTATCAAATCTTATCCCTATTCCAAAAACATTGGTAGGCCCCTTTACAAAATCAATAATCAGATCCTGTTTTTCCGATTCATTAGAGTTTTGTAGCTTATAAGTAACGGCCGAAAAGGCTCTAGTACCCATAAAAATTGATATGGCACGATTAATCTCATCACCCGACAGTATACGCCTCCCCTTTAAGCCTGAAATCTTCTTCAGCCACTCAGCATCTTTGAAACTTACACCTTTAAATACAATATCTGAAATATTAAACACATCCTGAGTAATAGAGGTAGCAACAGGTGCTTTATAAGACATCGGAGGAGCACCATCTTTATGTAATTTTTTTGCAAGAGCTTCCAACTCACTATACTTATCCATAGCAGCAATATACCCATTACGAATCAGAGAATCAATACTGGGTTTATCAAAACTAAAAGTTGTAAATTTAGATACATCAGGTTTAATATAAATATCCGTCAATTTAACATTCTCCAAATATCTATCATTTCCCATTAAGCCTACAATCTGATTAAGCACCTGATTTATAGATTGCAATTCATCGGCAGTAGCTAAATTACCTTGCACATCGATACCGATAATTATATCTGCCCCTAAATCCTTAGCAACATTCACAGGGAAGTTATTAACAACGCCTCCATCCACCAAAACATTTTTATCAATATGAACCGGATCAAACACTCCAGGGATAGCCATACTTGCCCTCATAGATACAGGAACATACCCCTCAGTCATAACATAAGCATCACCCGTAACAAGATTTGTGGCAACACAGGCAAATGGAATAGGAAGCTTATTAAAGCATATAGAATCTTGATAGCCAACAGCTAACCCGGTTAAAAGATTCAATACATTCTGCCCATTAATAAAACCAGCTGGTAGCACAGGGACACTTCCCGGATTCTCAGTTTTAGCTGATTTATCTGTTTTAAGACTCCTGAAAGGGATATTAATCAAATATTTAGAAGCCAAAACTTTATTATTAAAAGACTCATCTCTTCTGGTTGAACTATTACTCAATAGGTAGCTCCAATCACAATTTGAAATTAAGGAATCAAGCTGATCGGCATTATACCCCATAGAGTAAATACCTCCAACTAATGCTCCCATACTAGTACCCACTACAATATCGATAGGGACACCCGCCATCTCTAACACCTTCAAAGCACCAATATGAGCAGCACCTTTAGCTCCACCCCCACACAAAACAACACCAACAGTAGGCCTCCCCTTCTTTTTCTGTATGAAATCCTTATTATAAGATGAGCTCGTATGAGCAAAAATTAAATTAGGAATAGTAAATAAAGCTACTAAAATGAGTAATAATTTCTTCATATTTAAATTCATTTATTCTTTCTCTTGCCCTGCAAGCATTCCACAAGCGGCGAAAATATCTTCACCCCTTGATGCTCGTATAGTTGCAGTAACACCGGCATCATTCAGCCTATCTCTGAAAGCCTCGATTACAGGCATTGGAGAAGGTGCCAAATCAACTCCCGGTATTGCGTGAAATCTAATAAGATTAACCCTACACTCCAGCCCTCTGAGCATTCTTATAACTCCGTCGGCATGCCTTTTAGTATCGTTTATCCTATTAAACATAATATACTCAAAGCTCACTCTACGCTGCCCGGTAAAGTCATACTCCCTAATAATCTCCATTGTTCTCTCAATAGGAAACGGTTTCTCCATTGGCATAAGCTCCAACCTTTCAGCAGGGAAAGGATTATGCATACTGATAGCTAAATGGCATTTACAATTATCTAAAAACTCCCTCAACGGAGATACTCCATTGGGCTTATCGGTAATACCTATAGAGCTTAGAGTTATCCTTTTAGGGCTCCATGCAAATCCCCAATCAGCTGTCAGAACCTCAATAGCCTTTAATACATTCTTAATATTATCTAAAGGCTCACCCATCCCCATAAACACTGTATTTGTGAGTAAATCGCTCTCTGCAACCATTATATATTGAGAAACAATCTCAGATGCAGAAAGGTTTGATTTGAATCCACCTTTTCCAGTCATACAGAAAGCACAATTCATCTTACATCCGGCTTGAGAGCTCACACACAGAGTATATCTATCCTCACTCGGAATCATAACAGATTCTATAAAATTTCCATTTTCGAGCTTAAATAAATATTTCTTTGTCCCATCAACAGAT
>CAZYQA010000391.1:0-2346 GCA_964649555.1 uncultured Muribaculaceae bacterium | reverse complement strand
GAAAGAATCGTTAGCCAAGAAATCACTAAAGAATCTATTAATAAAGGGGAATATCTATGGAACCCATTTACAAACAACCTATATAATGGGAAAAAGAGAATAAAATATACCCCTGAAGACTCTGTGAGATATTATATTTTCAAAAGAAATTTTAACCCTAATGCCCAGTGGAATGATAGCAAGATTGCACAAATAGATTCAAAATTCTCAGGTGAGCTGGAGATGAATGTAAACTATGTTGAAGAGTTATTTGAATCTTTATTACTTTCTCCAGAAAGAATAATGGTAGCAGATATTATCAGAGAGAGATTAGGGCGTAATTTGGAGGGATTTGATATATGGTATGATGGTTTTAAGAGTAGAAGCGCTCTTAATATGGATAGTTTGGATATAGTTCTTAAAAATAAATACCCAACGGCAAAAGAACTTGAAGCCGATTTACCAATATTCTTGGAACAAGTTGGATACTCCCCTATCAGAGCAAGAGAGATAGCTTGGAAGGTTCAAGTAGACCCCGATAAAGGCTCGGGGCATGCAGCGGGTGCCTCTTTCAAAGGTGGAAAATCAAAACTGCGTACAAGATTCCTCAAAGATGGATTAGATTATAAAGGATACAATATTGCTGTACACGAATTTGGACACAATGTAGAGCAAACAATAAGCCTCTATGAAGTTCCCTATTTAGCTCTTAAAGGGATTCCCAACACAGCATTTTCAGAAGCAATGGCCTTTATCATGCAAAAAAGGGATCTTACATTTTTAGGATTAGACAATAATAGCCCCGATCAAGAGAAACTTGATATACTTGACGCCTTTTGGAATGCCTACGAAATTATGGGAGTGGGGATGCTTGATATTAAAGTATGGAAATGGATGTACGACAACCCCACCTTCACAACAGCTCAATTAAAAGAGGCAGTAATAAAATTATCAAAAGAGGTATGGAATAAATATTATGCTGATGCCTTTGGAATAAAAGATCAAACTTTACTTGCAGCATACTCACACATGCTTCACTATCCACTATACCTATCTGCATATCCGATTGGACACCTGATAGCATTCCAGGTAAATGAATATTTAAAGGGAAAAGATTTACCTACCGAGATTGATAGAATCTACAGATTAGGAAGATTAACCCCTAATGAATGGATGGAAAGAGCTACAGGGGAAGAGATAAGCACAGAGCCTCTGTTAAGAGCTGTAAGAGATATAACCAACTGATTATAAAAAGTGTGCGCATTTGTAGGTCACCCACAATAGAAAATGCGCACACTTTATTTTTTATCTGAGCTGAAAAATTACAGGGAATGTAAATTTTACATTTACAGGTTTACCATCTTGCATTCCAGGCTCCCATCTTGGAGACATGGATACTACTCTTATAGCTTCATCATCTAATGATTTATCTACTCCTTTTAACAATTTAATATCATTTATATTGCCTTTATTATCTATGGTAAAAGATAGCACCACCCTGCCCTGTATTCCATTTTTAGATGCATATTCAGGATATTTTATATTCATAAAAACCCATTTTGTAAAGGTGTTCTGATCTCCACCTTCAAATTTTGGCTTAACATCAACAGCAGCAAATGGAATTGTATCCGCTGGAATAGAAATCTCGCCTGCTGTGCTTTTTGTTTCACTGCTTATCTCTTTTGTAGGTTCCGGTTTATCTATTGGGATACTTTTTTGAGAATCACCGCACGAATTGATCACTACTAAGAGTACAATTATAGGCAATGAAATGAGAATCCTCCAATTTTGATTTTTAGTTTGTCTGCTCATCATAATAATTCTATTTTTAATTGATAAATAACTAAAATGGCTCCCTAAACTTGGAATAGGGAAGCCTGTTTGCACATTGACAAGCAATTGCGCATATTGCTTAAAATCAATGCCAGAGCGAATTAATGTTGAATCAACTTCATATTCATGTACCTCTTTTATACTCTTGCCTATAAGCCATACAATCGGGTTAAACCAGAAAATAACTTTTAAGCAAAAAATATAAATAAGGTCTAAAAAATGCCTTTTATTACAATGTATTGCCTCATGATCAATAATGTGATTAAAATAAAAAGAATCTTTATACTTCTCAAGAAAATCACTTCCTAATACAATATAACTTAAGAATGAGCTTGGGGCAACTTTTTTATCTATGATCTTTATAAATTGCCCGTTAATAGAGATTGTCTTTGATTTATTGATCAAATCCTTAAATACATATATTCTATGCAAGAAAAGAGATAATATAACAAAAGAGATAATTAAATAAACAGCAAACATCAAACCCTCTATAGATATTAAATTTGCCTTGATACTATTATCACCATCAATAAT
>CAZYQA010000390.1:0-2352 GCA_964649555.1 uncultured Muribaculaceae bacterium | reverse complement strand
CCAGCAAATTATTATTATTCGCAACACGAGCAGGCGAGGTAATAATTGTTATAATATGTGTAAATATTGTTAACTGCTTCATCAAGATTTTATTTGATATTACCAGCAATAATAAAAAATATAAACAAAAGCCTATAAAGGGGTTTTTTCAGATCTTACAGATCATTACTTATATAATAGGATTTATAATCATTGTTGCAATAATTATTCAAAAAAGCCCTGCAGGGCTACTTACAGGATTAGGAGCTTCAGCAGCTGTACTATCTTTTATATTCAAAGATACTATTCTGGGCTTTATCTCAGGCATACAGTTATCTGCCAATGATATGATTCGCCCGGGTGATTGGATAGTGGTTGAGAATTCTTTGGCAAATGGAACAGTTGTAGATATGACTTTAATTGCTGTAAAAGTGCAGAATTTCGACAACACTTATGTAAATGTCCCCACTTATTCATTAATTACAGGGCCATTTCAAAACTGGAGGGGTATGGCTGAATCAGGAGCAAGAAGAATAACAATATCTTTGTTTATTGACATGGATTCTGTAAAAATATGCTCTCAGGAACAACTTGATTCTCTATCTAAGATCATGGAACTACCTCAAAAGGAGAAACAATATATTACAAACCTAGAACTTTATAGAATATTTATGACAAAATATCTCTATGAAAATAGTAATATAACAAAGGATCAACTAATAATGGTGCGATATTTAGCTCCAACGACTCAAGGTATTCCGGTACAGCTATATTGTTTCTCCAATAATACTAATTGGGTGATTTATGAGGGGATACAAGCGGAAGTTACAGAATATGCAATTGCTTCATGCCCAACTTTCGAGTTGAAAATATTTCAAACTTTAGCTACTTTGCCAAAATAATAATATTAACATGGTTGAGAATCTTAGATTAATTTTTAATAGCGGCGTTACTAAGCCTGTAGAGAATAGAATTGCAATGCTTTATGCTCTTGAAGAGTCTATCAGATTTTATGAAAACGAAATAATTGATGCTTTATGGAAAGATTTGCATAAATATAAGAATGATGCCTATATTTCTGAAATATCAATGGTTTATAGAGAGTTGACGCTTTTCAAAAGTAAACTCAGAAAATGGGGAAAAGTTAATAGAATTGGCTCTCCGTGGTTTCTATTTCCATCCAAAAGTTATACGATAAATATTCCGTATGGGGTATCGCTTATTATCTCTCCATGGAATTATCCGTTTTTATTACTTTTCCAGCCGCTTATTGCTTCATTAGGTGCGGGTAATGTAGTGTTTCTAAAACCCTCTTCAAGCTCCTTGAATACTACTATGGTTACGTATAAAATAATCGAGCGATTCAATTCCAATATAAGAGAAAAAATAAAAGGATTGAGCGGGGATATAGTGGCTGTTGAACCCATGGAACTATTAAAAAGTGATGAAATTTTGAACGAGAAATTTGATCATATATTTTTCACGGGAGGAGAGAGGTTTGGGAGAGTTGTAGCATCAAAGGCCGCAAGTGATCTTACTCCCGTGGTACTTGAGCTTGGCGGTAAAAGCCCTTGTATTGTAACTCCAGAGTGCAATATCGAGATTGCCGCGCGTAGAATTATTTGGGCTAAACTAATGAATGCCGGGCAAACCTGTGTTGCTCCCGATTATATTCTTGTTGATAACTCCATTAAAGAAAAGCTAGTAGAAGGACTAAAAGAGGCAATTAATCGATTATATCCTGATATCAAAACTAATAAATCGTATGGAAGAATTATCTCCGCACCAGCTTTTGAGAGGCTACAAGCTATTGTTGATAAATATAGTAGCAAAAATAAAATAATTTATGGCGGAGAGTATGATTACATATCCAGATATATTGAACCTACACTTGTGAATGCTGTTTCACTTGAAGATGATGAAATATTTGGCCCTATTTTACCTATACTAAGTTATGATAATATATCTCAGGCTAAAGAAATTATATCATTCTATCCCACTCCATTAGCAATGTATTATTTTGGCGATGAAAGTAGTGGACACACGATAATGAATGAAATTAAATCTGGAGGAGGGTGCATAAACGATTGTATAATTCATCTGACAAACTTATCATTACCATTTGGCGGAATGGGAGCCAGCGGTATGGGAAGATACCATGGCAAATATGGTTTTGAAACGTTTAGCCATAAAAAAGGGTATATGTCATCTTCTATGAAGATAGATTTAAAGATGCGATATAATACTCCTTTAAAGATTGCAAAAAGATTAAAATGATATAGTTATGAATAAGCTTAAAGTTTCAGTTATCCTATTACTATTAGTATCAATATTTAATTGTTCAAGTAAAAGCACTGATAATACTGCAGGCAA
>CAZYQA010000389.1:0-2357 GCA_964649555.1 uncultured Muribaculaceae bacterium | reverse complement strand
TGTTTTTATTCTTCTCATTATTGTAATTAGACTTGCAATTGTAATCACAGAATTTCTTATCACTCCTTCCCGAAATAGGTGCTCCGCATAGTTTACATTTTCTTTCCATTTTTTTCATACAAAAGACGTTGTTTTTTTTTGTCTATAAGTTTTATTATGTAAATATGATAAGATTATATACGATTAGATAATTTTACAGCTCATATTATAAGTTTTATAATCGATTAATTTACTTATAGATAGCATATATTAACTTCCTTTGCTACCGAATTAATTTAATATTTATTAATTATGCAAAAATCATTGAATAAAGTAGAGATTAAAGGTAATGTGGGCAATGACCCAAAGATTACAAGTGTTGAAAGTGGAGGAGTTTTAGCTAGATTCACAGTTGCAACAAATGAAACAATTAAAGGAAAAGATGGGCTGATTAGAGAGGAGACTTCGTGGCATAATATTGCTGCATGGTCTATAAAAGGGATGCCTGATTTTAATATTATCCGAAAAGGGTGCTATGTGGAAATTGTCGGCAGAATAAAATATCTTAAGTATAAGGATAAGAATGGTGATGAAAAAAGTTATACAGAGATTCTTGCTCAGAAAATTATTATTCCGATAACCGAATAAAAAATATTAAATTTGCACCTAGGTATTAAAATATCGGATGTAATGGAAAATATAAGAGAAGTTAAAATTTATAATACTCTAAGTAGAAAAAAAGAGATTTTTGAGCCGATCGTTCCGGGTATGGTTGGGTTGTATGTTTGTGGCCCCACTGTTTACGGGGATGCTCATCTTGGCCATGCAAGGCCGGGTATCACTTATGATGTCTTGTTTAGGTTATATAAGCATCTTGGCTATAAAGTTCGTTATGTAAGAAATATAACTGATGTTGGGCATCTTGAAAACGACTCTGATGCAGGCGAAGATAAAATTGCTAAGAAAGCCAGGTTGGAGCAACTTGAACCAATGGAAATTGTACAATATTACACTTTAAGGTTCCATGATGCTATGAGAAAGCTAAACACCAATCCTCCTAGTATTGAGCCTAGAGCTTCGGGGCATATTATAGAGCAGATTGAACTTGTTGAGAGCATTTTAGATAAAGGGCTTGCTTATATTAGTAACGGATCTGTGTATTTTGATGTTCAGGAGTATAATGAGAGGCAATTAAAAGAGAATGGGTTGAGATATGGTATTTTATCGGGGCGTAACCTTGATGATATGCTCACTAATACAAGAGATCTCGACGGACAGAACGATAAAAGATCTTCTGCAGATTTTGCTTTATGGAAAAAGGCACAACCTGAGCATATTATGAGATGGCCTTCTCCTTGGAGCGACGGATTCCCCGGATGGCATCTTGAGTGTTCTGCTATGAGTGCTAAATATTTAGGTGAAGTTTTTGATATTCACGGTGGAGGAATGGATTTGATGTTCCCTCACCATGAGTGTGAATTGGCTCAAAATAATGCATCAAGAGGAAAAGGTGGCGTTAGGTACTGGATGCACAATAACATGATCACTATTAATGGTCAGAAGATGGGTAAGTCGCTAGGTAATTTTATCACACTAGACGAACTATTTACCGGAAGTCATAAAATTCTGGAGCAACCTTACTCTCCGATGACTGTAAGATTCTTTATTTTACAAGCTCATTACAGAAGCACACTTGATTTTAGTAATGAGGCTCTGCAAGCCGCTGAGAAAGGATTGAAAAGAATCTTACAAGCCGCTAAAGATGTAAAAAATTTAAAAGTTGAAGCTAATCTCCCTTCTGAGGAAATAACTACTCTTAAAGAGAATATTTACATCGCATTGTGTGATGATTTAAATACCCCTATTGCTTTATCTCATTTATTTGACGCAGTAAGAATTATCAATACTGCTAAGGATGGAAAAATGAAGATATCAGCTGAGGATAAAGATATTTTAGAAGCTTTATTTACAGATATAGTGCAAGATGTTTTAGGCATAACTGACGAAGCAGCTTCTAATGAAGGGACAGCTACAGACTCTAAAATTTTAGACGGTTTGGTAAACATGGTGCTTGAAGAGAGAAAAGTTGCGAAAGCAAATAAAGATTGGGCAAAATCCGATAAAATACGTGATGATCTGAATGCTATCGGAGTGCAGATTAAAGACACTAAAGATGGTGTAGAATGGAGTATTTAATTCTACAATTTTGATATAAAAAGCCCGTCAAATAAAGATATGATTATTATCTAATGTTTGACGGGCTTATTATTTTAAATACTTATTGATTGATTTTCTAAACTTTCTATCTCTTTTAGACTAAGCCCTGTTGCCTCTGAGATTGTTTTTTTAGAAACTCCTTCTTTTATAAAATTGCTTGC
>CAZYQA010000388.1:0-2364 GCA_964649555.1 uncultured Muribaculaceae bacterium | reverse complement strand
GCAGTATACTATTGAGTTCCGTTCCGTTTTCGCTTGCATACTCACGCTTTAAAGAAGTTGATATGTAACGTTTTGCTTCTTCCTCATTTAAGTGTTCGTCTGCGATTAATTCGGAAGCTTCCGTTTTCTGCCTATCTTGTGCATATGCGAAGAATGAATCTATAATACCTGCTTTATCTAAAATAGCATTAAGGTCTGTTTCATTAATAAAATCAACTACCAAACTCTCTTTTGCTCTATTGCCGATACTTGCACGGATAACTCTACGAATCTCTTCTACTAATTCAACTTTGTCTTTGGTCTTTTTGTTATGCTCAAAGATTAGTTCGAGAATATAGTCGAGGTTTATCTCTTGAGATTTTAGCAGATCGACCTCAAAGACTACATCATCCCAATCGACTTTTGATTTCTCCTCTTCTTTGCCGCTTCTCTCCCGTCTTAACCAGTCACGAATATCATTATAAGTAGAGCGATAGTCTTGGATTGTACGGTCAGGCAATATTACAATTTCTTGCATTGTGACAATATCCTCATCTGTTACAAAATGAGCCTCTTTAAACGCTTCAATGGCTTGAGGATCGTTTATGTCTATTGCTTGAATTGCCTTAAGGTGTGTAAATTCATCGTAGTTTTGCAGGATGTTTTCCACACGCAAATACTCACCAAATAGTTTTGTGAACTCCTTTTTATCTTTCTCCGTGACTATTGCTTCCGGTGTTGGGAACTTCTCGTTTAACTCCTTTACAACTTCTATATAACCTCTACGGGCTTCACCTGTAACAATATCCGTAAAACCTTCCAGATATTCTTTGTAACTTTTTTCAAGCACTACATTCCTTGTACTACTATCCCCGAATGTTTGAATAGCTTCAATGGTGGCAGCTTCCAAATCTCTAAAAGTGACGATATTACCAAAAGTCTTAGTAGCATCATAAATTCGGTTGGTACGAGAGAATGCCTGCATTAGTCCGTGGTAGCGCAGGCTTTTGTCTACAAATAGCGTATTGAGTGTAGGAGCATCGAATCCCGTAAGGAACATGCCTACAACAATAATAAGGTCAACCTCTTTGCTTTTTACTCTTTTGGCAAGGTCACGGTAATAGTTCTGGAACTCTTTACTCTCAACGCCATAACTTGTTTTAAACAGGGTGTTATAGTCATCGATAGCTTTAGTTAAAAACTCTTTTGCACTCAGCTCCATTGCCGATGGCTCAAAGGTCTCATCGGGTATTTCACCTACTGCATTTTGTTCTTCGTTGGCAGCAAAAGAGAAGATTGTCGCAATCTTGAGCGGTTTTTCACTATCTTTTTGCAGACGGTTCAACTCCTCATAATAGCATTTTGCGGCATCGATACTACTTACGGCAAACATCGCGTTAAAACCTTTGCCTCCTCCTTGGTTTCGGTGGGTTTTGATTCTGAAATTCTGCAAAATATATTGGGATATCTCTTTTATACGAGTTGGGTGAAGCATCGCTGTCTTATACTCGGCAGAACTTAGCTTTTCTTCATTTTGCTCCGATTCTAGCTCTTTAAATTTGGGCCGCACATCGTTGTAATCAACTTTGAACTTCAATACCTTTTCATCTCTGATTGCATCGGTGATAACATACGCGTGCAATTCACGTCCAAACACACTTTGGGTTGTCTCATCTCCCAAGGCGTTTTCGGGGAATATCGGCGTTCCGGTGAAGCCGAATTGATAGTATCGTTTAAACTTCTTTCGTAAGAGCTTTTGAGCCTCTCCGAATTGAGAGCGGTGGCATTCGTCGAAGATGAAAACAACCTGTTTTTGGTAGATTGACAGTTCTCCTTCGCTTTTCATTAAATTATTTAGCTTCTGAATGGTGGTGACAATGATTTTATTATCATCCTTGTCGAGATTTCTTTTTAGCCCTGCGGTGCTTTCGGATCCGTTTACGCTATCGGGTGAGAAGCGTTGATACTCTTTCATGGTTTGAAAGTCCAAGTCTTTGCGATCCACCACAAAGAAGACCTTATCAATAAAGTCAAGTTCTGTCGCCAGTCTTGCCGCCTTAAAGCTGGTGAGTGTTTTTCCTGAGCCTGTTGTGTGCCATATATATCCGCCACCTTCGGGCTTAGACCACTGTTTAGCTTGAAAGGAGCTTTTGATTTTCCACAAGATACGCTCTGTTGCTGCAATTTGGTATGGGCGCATGATGAGGAGCGTGTCGCCGGTGTCAAAAACCGAGTAGGTGAGCAACACATTCAGAAGTGTGTTCTTTTGGAAGAATGTGGCCGTAAAATCCTTTAAGTCTTTGATTAGCGTGTTGTCGGCTTTGGCCCAGTTCATCGTAAAGTCGAAACTGTTTTTATTCCGCTGTACGGTGTTGGCAAAGTAGC
>CAZYQA010000387.1:0-2387 GCA_964649555.1 uncultured Muribaculaceae bacterium | reverse complement strand
CCGATAAAGTGGGACTTAATCTGAGGAATACTTTTAACCTTACCAAGTGGCTTTCAGTAGATTTGGGAGTTATGGCTAACGATATAAATGACCAGTACTATAGTGGAGTTTCCGGAATTGGATTATTAAATGGTGGTGATGCATCTTACATGATGTTAAGAGACTCTCAGGGAGAATTAGTTGAATGGGGAAGAGAGAAGAATAGAGCAGAGATAGAAAGATTAAAAAGTGTTGGTCTTTTTGATGAAACATACTCTCCTGTTGATGAACTTAGGAGATCTGAAAAAACATATAAGAATCAATATAGCAACTTAAATTTAGGTGCTAAAGTGAAAATTATTGATGGTCTTAATGCCGAGGTTAGATATCAGACGGAAAGAAGTTTTGGATATAATAAAGAGTATAATGCAAAAGATAGTTATGTTGTTAAAAATATGATAAATAATGCTGCACAAATATCAAATGCAGGTGTTATAACATATAATATTCCAATCGGAGGACAGGTTTATGAAGTAAATTCTTCTAAAAAATCATATACTTTGCGTGCGCAGGTGAATTATTCAAAGAGATTTGCTGCGGATCACGATATAAAAGTTTTAGTAGGTGCTGAAAGAAGACGTATTAATGCAGAGAGTAGCTCTCTTCGCAGATATGGTTATGATGATGAAAATTTATCTTATAAAAGTATCAATGAGGTTCTGCTTAGAAAAGGTATAACTAAAACACAAAGTTTAAGGGGAGATTTTAAGATATTAGGAAGAATGCCTGAATATCTACATGTTGATGATAGATATATTTCATTTTATGGGAATGCTTCGTATATGTTCAAAGATAGACTTGGTGTTAATGCAAGTATAAGAATGGATCAATCAAACTTATTTGGTACAGATCCAAAATATCAATACAGGCCATTATGGTCTGCGGGAGCTAATTATATGGTTTTTAAATCCGGCGATATTTCATGGTTAGATTTATTAAATGTAAGAGCAACCTATGGTATAAATGGTAATGTGTACAGAGATAGTGGTCCATATATCTTAGCTCAAGTAGCTTCATGGCCAAACTGGAATACAAATGAAACATATGGTACGATTACCAGCCCCCCTAACTCTGGTTTAAGATGGGAGAAAACAAAGACCTTGAATTTAGGTTTCAACTTCCAATTATTCTCTTATAGATTGGGTGGTAGTGTTGACTTCTATAACAAACGTACTTCTGATATGATTGGGCAAAGAGCTGCTGACCCTACATTTGGATGGGCAGATCTTATGGTGAATTATGCTTCGATGAGAAATACCGGTGTTGAGGTTGTAATTAATTCAAGAAATATCGTTAGAAAAGATTTTGAATGGAGTACAGATTTATTATTCAGCTATAATTATAATGTGATTACTAATCTCGAAAACTCTGATAAATCTGCCTTCTCTTATATTTCGAACTTAGATGTTAGAGAGGGTAAGCCATACAGAAGTTTATATAGCGTGAGATATGCAGGACTTGATGAAAAAGGTATGCCTACGGCGTATAAAAAGGATGGAACAAAAGTGGGTACACTAAGTGGTTTATCCGAAGAGGATTTAGTTTTCTCGGGAGTTTATGATCCTCCTTATAATGCCTCCTTAACAAATACTTTTACATATAAAGGATTGAGTTTATCGTTTATGTTTGTTTATTATGGTGGGCATGTTTTAAGAGATGTTTTGGCGGATAAACTTGATAGGACATCTGTCCCTCAATATGATGTGACAACAAATAGAGATAAACTATTTGGTAATATATGGAAAGAGCCGGGTGATGAGGCAGATATTTACAAAGTTCCTGCGTATAAGCCTATGCTAAGTAATTCTATATCTTATTTATGGCACGCTGCAGATGTTCATATTCAAAAGGGAGATTATATTAAATTAAGAGATCTGTCTCTATCTTATTCATTACCTGCATCTTTGGTATCTAAAATCAAACTACAAGGTGTTAGTTTTACTTTTCAGGCTCAAAACCTTTGGATGTGGGCAGCAAATAAGAATAATCTAGATCCTGAAACATGGGAATCAAGACAACTTTCTTTTGTAACAAGAGGCACATCAGTACCTAAATCATTTATTTTTGGATTGAGAATTAGCTATTAAAAAAGATTATTATGAGAAAAGATTTAATAAAAATATTTATATCTATTGTAGGTATTACAATTCTTTGCTCTTGTTCAGACTTTTTGAGCAATAAGCCGAAAGGGGTAATGATCCCTAAATATTTTGAGGATTATTCAATTTTAATGAATAATATGAGGTTTGGTTATAATACAACAAACTACCCCAATTATATTACAGATGATGTTGTGATGACTAATTCTGCAGATGTAACTTCTTCTGTACATTTTGATATATTACAAG
>CAZYQA010000386.1:0-2396 GCA_964649555.1 uncultured Muribaculaceae bacterium | reverse complement strand
GCAGTTCAAAGAGAATATTAAAGAGGCAGTAGTATTTTTGTCTATTGCCAATTTAGGCTCTCCAATATATTCATTATCTTTTACATCCTTAATGCCAACTCTTCCCACAACGCCTTCAATATTAGGATCACTTGTTTTATATTCAACATGGATTTCATCCATCAGGTTGTTAAATATCTTTATAATATTTTTGCTGTGTTTGGAATTGTATCCTATTACAGCATAGGCCTCGCGAGCAATAGCGTTTCTTTTATTACCACCATCAATCTCATAAAGCTCTATATCGAATTTTTCAATTACTCTATATAAGAATCTAGCTAATATCTTATTTGCACAAGCTCTATTCTTATCAATATCATCTCCGCTATGTCCACCTAAACAACCTTGTATTCTAAATTCGCATTTTTCAAACTCCTTAGTAGCGGAGTAAGTATCATATTTGAATTTAGCAGTTGTATCTATTCCTCCGGCACACCCTATAAATAGCTCCCCTTCATCTTCAGAATCGAGGTTTATTAAATATTTACCCGAGATAAGATCTGGTTTGAGAGCCATAGCTCCATCCAATCCCGTTTCCTCTGCTACAGTAAATAGAGCCTCTATTTTTCCTGTTTTCACCTCTTTATCTGCCAATAAAGCTAATTGAGCAGCTATCCCTATACCGCAATCTGCACCTAAAGTGGTATCCTTGGCAATTAGCCATCCATCCTCTTCAACGGCGATGATAGGATCTTTTGTAAAATCGTGAACAACACCAGAATTTTTTTCGCACACCATATCTGAGTGGCTTTGCAAAACAACAGTAGGCCTGTTCTCAAAACCTGCAGCAGCTTCTCTCACAATTAGTACATTTCCTACCTCATCGGTTTTGCACTCCAAATTGTGTGTTTTTGCAAAATCCTGTAGATATTTGATAATATGTTCTTCGTGCCCACTCTCTCTGGGAATAGTGAGGATCTCTTTGAAAATGTTTAATATTTCTGATGTTTGCATAGTTTGTAGTATTAACTTTTAATTATTTACCGGAACTAACTGCTTCTCAATATCTATAACGTATTGTCTGAAATTTTTATTTGTTTCTATAAGATCGCTTACGGTATTACAAGCATGGAGAACCGTAGCGTGATCTTTTCCACCAATTTGTGAACCGATTGAAGCTAAAGATGATTTTGTCATGTTTCTGCTTAGATACATAGCAATCTGCCTAGCTTGCACAATCTCTCTTTTTCTGGTTTTGGATATTATTGAATCTTGTGTAATTCCAAAATACTCGCATACAGTTTTTTGAATAGCTTTTAATGAAACCTCTCTGCTATTATCTTTAACAATTTTCTTTGTCAATCTTTCTGCAAGCTCAATTGTAATCTTTTCCTTTTTAAGAGTAGCATGAGCAATAAGAGATATGAGTGTACCTTCAATCTCTCTAACATTACCGGTTACTCTGGTAGCCATAAACTTGATAATATCCTCTGGAAGCTCAATACCGTCTTTATAGCTTTTGGCTTTCAAAATGCTTAATCTTGTATCATATGTAGGAGGGCAAAGCTCTGCTGATAAACCCCATTTAAAACGGGATAATAATCTTTTTTCCAGCCCTTCAAGCTCAACAGGAGGCCTATCAGAGGTGAGGATTAATTGCTTACCCGATTGGTGTAGATGATTAAAGATGTGGAAAAATGCGTTTTGAGTTCCTGTTTTTTGAGCAAACTCCTGCACATCATCAATAATTAATACATCTATCATCTGATAGAAATGCAAGAAATCTGTAAGTTTATTTTTCACGTTTACAGCATCCATATATTGTGTTTGGAATCTGTTTGCGCTTACATATAATACTATTTTCTCCGGGAACCTCTCTTTTATCTCTATTCCTATAGCTTGGGCAAGATGTGTTTTACCAAGCCCCGGGCCACCATAAATAAATAGTGGATTAAAAGCATTTTTTCCGGGGTTATCTGCAATGGTTAAACCTGCAGCACGCCCTAATTTATTGCAATCACCTTCTATAAAATTATTAAAGCAATAGTTGGGGTTTAATTGAGGATCAATATTCAATTGCTGTAAACCCGGAATGATGAAAGGGTTTATATTTCCTCTATCATCTGTTCTAGGAAATGGAATTGGTTTATTTTTGATCTCATGTAAATTTTGGTGTGGGACAGTTACGGCATCACTATTTGTTACCCTTACATTGTAAACTAGTTTTGCTTTCTCTCCCAACTCCCTCTTTAATGCTTTACCTATATAATCTATGAAGTGTTCCTCTATGTACTCCCTAAAGAAATCCGATGGAACTTCAATCGTAAAAGTGGATTCCTTAAGACTAATAGGCTTAATAGGAGTAAACCATGTTTTAAATGACGCAGATGGAATAACATCACTTAGCAAGTGAAGAC
>CAZYQA010000385.1:0-2401 GCA_964649555.1 uncultured Muribaculaceae bacterium | reverse complement strand
TAAATATAATTACAATCTCCCAAATCATGTAATGCATCGGATAATATTGCAATACTATTGGTAAGGATACCTCCTATAACTTCCACAATAACAAAGAAAGCATTAAGAATGAATGCTATAGTGATGTTTTTTGTCCCATGACTATGATTATGCGAATGATTATGATTGTGTCCCATTGTAATTATATTTAATATTCAAACACTTTAACTTGTTAATTGTTTTATTAAAAATAGGAGGCTGAGAATATGCTTAACAGATATGAAGATGAATATGATAAATTAAAAGAAGCTGAAAGCACTGACGAGATGGACTCGGATATTGAAGATAATGAGGATGAGGAGGGGGTGGATTAAGAGAGTGCAATAAAGCAAAGAGTTCATTTAACTATAGTTAATATTGCTAAATGAACTCTTTTTTATTTATTATTTTTTGTAATATTCGTTTTTTAATCGATTAATTACCTCATTCACACTACTTATTTTTTCAGATAAATAGGCATTAGCCCCTGCAAAAACATATCCTTTATCAAGATTTCCTTTTGCGGCATTATATAATGCTTTAATAATGCAATAAGGGCTTTTTGTATAATCACACGTTTTAATGCAGTGAAAAGCGCAGTTTTTAGGTTTGGTAAGCCCTAGCTTTACTCGATTAATAAACTCCCCTAAAAAGGCTCTTCCCGGCATCCCTACAGGGCTGTCAATTATCACCAGGTTATCGGAAGTGCTATTAACAAATGTATTTTTAAACTCTTCAGAAGCATCACACTCATTAGTTGGAACAAAAATACTTCCCATTTGTACCCCTTTGGCACCTAGCTGCATTATACGATCTATATCATTACCTGTCATTATTCCTCCGGCAGCAATAACAGGAATATCCTTAATTCCATTATAGGAATCTGCAACTGCAACAACCTGAGGGACGATCTCTTCTAAAGAAAAGTTAGCGTCTTCAATCTGATCTCTTTTAAAACCAAGGTGTCCTCCGGCTTTTGGCCCTTCAACAACAATTGCATCCGGTAAATAATTGTAAGTACTTAGCCATTTTTGGCATATAATTTTAGCAGCTCTTGCAGAAGATACTATTGGAACCAATCTTGTTTTAGAGTCTTTATTTAAGTAAGAAGGTAGATCCAAAGGCATACCTGCACCCGAAAAAATTACGTCAGCTTTCTCTGCTATTGCAGTCTTTACCATATCTACATAATTAGAGAGTGCAACCATTATATTTACACCTATAATTCCTTCAGATTTTTGGCGAGCTTTACGCAACTCTTCTTTTAAGCCATATATACACTTTGATAAATAATTACCTTCTGCATTATTATATAACAAACCCATTCCGGCACAAGAAATAACGCCTACACCGCCCTCATTGGCTACTGCCGATGCTAGCTTGTGCAGAGAAATACCTACACCCATTCCCCCTTGTATTATGGGAAGACGCACTTCGAGCCCCCCAATTGAAAATGATTTCATATATTATATATTTAGTTTTATAAGGGGGCAAAGGTATGTAAATATTCTATATTTTTAATCTTTATATGCCTGTTGTACCAAAAATATGTCCTACCAGAGCAGTTATTCCCATTGCAATTGTACCCCAAAAACATATCCTGATAATTGCTTTAAAAATAGATGTTCCTCCCAAATTTGCGGATATACCCCCTGATAGAGCAAGGAATACAATAGCAAACCCATACTGTAATTTTATCATATATGGCAAAGGAGCAAATATTGCAACTATTAAAGGGAGCATTGCCCCGCATATAAATGATGCAGCAGATGCAATCGCCGCTTGAAAAGGCCTGGGCTTATTCAAGTTATTAATACCAAGCTCTTCTCTTGCATGAGCTTCAAGAGCATTCTTACTTGTTAGCTCCAATGCTACCTTTTCTGCTAATGCCCTTGATAACCCTTGCTTCTGATATATTCCGGTAAGCTCCTCTAACTCACCTGAGTAGTCTGTCTCTAACTCTCTTTTCTCACGGTTTATATCAGCTGATTGCACATCGCTCTGCGAGCTGACAGATACATATTCACCAGCAGCCATTGAGCAAGCACCCGAAACGAGTCCTGCCAATGCTGCTAGAACTATTGCAGTTCTTCCGGAGTTAGCAGCACTTATACCTATAACCAAACTTGTTGTAGAGATAATGCCATCATTAGCGCCCAAAACAGCTGCACGTATCCAATTTACCCTATTTACAAAATGTTTTTCCATACTCTCATAACAACAAATCTGAAAAAACGTTTAGAAATGGTTTAATGTTTACCAGTTAATCCCTCAACTAAGTGCTTCATTGAATAATGATCTACCAATGACCAAGTTTTGTAAATTTCATATTGATATGGTACATAGTGGCGAACTTGATATGCACCAAAGCATCCATCTTCTG
>CAZYQA010000384.1:0-2404 GCA_964649555.1 uncultured Muribaculaceae bacterium | reverse complement strand
ATAGTAATTACAGGTCGTAGAGAAGAGAACCTGAAAGAAGTCAAAGAGATTTGCGGAGATAAATGTTATACTAAAACCTTTGATGTAACAGAGATTACCTATTTGCATAATACTTTGAATGAGATTTATGAACTGCTTGGCTCTATTGATTTAATGATTATATCTTCAGGAACAGGAGAGCTTAATCCAGAATTAAAATATGAGATAGAAAAGCCGACATTGGATACCAATATAATGGGTTGGACTTGTATAGTTGATTGGACGATAAATCAATTCGAGAAACAAGGTTTTGGACATTTAGTCTCTATTAGTTCCGTTGGAGGGTTACGTGGAAGTGGCATTGCTCCTGCTTATAACGCTTCCAAAGCGTTTCAAATGAATTATCTTGAGGGAATGCGCCAGAAAGCTAATAAGATAACCAAATGTATTGCCATTACCGACATTCGTCCGGGATTTGTAGATACAGCTATGGCAAAAGGTGACGGACTGTTTTGGGTTGCACCAGTAGAGAAGACAGGAAAGCAAATTTACACTGCAATTAAGAAAAGAAAAAGCATCGCATACATTACGAAAAGATGGAGGCTCATTGCTTTTATTTTAAAACACATACCATCTTTTGTGTACTCTAAAATGTAATTCATAATGAGAGAATACATTTGTAGCATATTACAGGATATAAATTCGGAAATAGATAATTCCTATTTCTTCGACTGTGATGTTATTGGTAATTCTCTCAAAATGATTCGTAAGTTACAAAAGATATTAGAAGAGTTAAGGAGTAAAGTATCTGGTAGCCAGTTTGAAACCAAAGAAGAAGAGATACTATTTTTCAAAGAGCAGAAGCCTGAAGTATTGAGTAAATTACTATACTTCAATAAGCTGTTTCAGATTGAGTCAAAGTTTCCCAATGGTAGTGATAAGATAGTGATAGAATATTTAAACAATGAATTAGATAGCCTTACCTATTTTTTCAATCGAAATCTAGACTTTTATCAGTATTACCGCTCTAAATCGACGATGTGCGATGAATATTACTTTATTAGAGGTAAAAATGACCTTCGTCTGAATAGTGATAGCTCTCAATTTAACAGCGACCCGAATTTCTCTACAGGATATGACTTTAAGGTAGCTAAAATTCTCGCATATGAGATGTTGCGTATCTATCTAAATAAACGACTTCAAAATGTTGGTAAGGAGCGTGATTTGGAAGAGGTGCGAGCAAAATATGCAAAATCTCCGATGAACTTCACAGATAAAAAGATTTAGCTGATAGAATTTGGTTATGCGTTAGCAAATTCAGGGGATTTCAATAACGGACGTGTAGAGATTAAGGAGATGATGGATTTCTTGGGTGCAGTGTTCAATGTGGATTTGGGTGACTATTACCGCACCTATATCGCCATCAAAGACCGCAAGAAGGATAGAACTGCATACTTGACTAAACTCATTGAGGTACTTGAAAAGAAAATGGACGAGGACGATTCCTATTAGAAATGTGAAAATAACAGAATAAAACTACCAAGTTGGCAACAGCTTGGTAGTTTTTATTTTTAGGTATTGGTGATCGGGTAGTTATACCTTTCACCGCCCAATAACTCACAAATAACCATCAAAACACCCTCAAATAACCATTAAATCACCGAAAATAAATTTCTACCAGGGTGGTATGAGGCTGTCAATTTTATCCATTTTACTCCACCAATTTTGCACTGTGAAACCGAAAAACAGTGCAGTTATGGATGTGATTACTATTGAATCAAAAGCCTTCAAAGAATTGATGTCAAAGGTGGATATGATAGCTCGATTTGTTGATCGAATTGAGAAAACCACCGAAATAAATATTGATGAGGAATGGGTAGATAGTTACGACGTGCGAACCTATCTCAATATCAGCAAGCGTACTCTTCAGCGACTCCGTTCCGAGGGGTTGATAACCCTCCTTCTCCGCAAACAAGGAGAAGAGCCCGTCTAACAATAAAAAGTTAAACGGGCTTTTGTTATGATGTAGTATTGCGTCTTTATTCAAGCAACCAATCCAAATTCTACGTTCACTTTTGTAAGAGAACGCATCATAAATCTTCTAAAGTGATGCCCCTGTTTAATTTGCCCAAATACAGCTTCGGGTTCTATAGGGGTGCACCTACCAAAGTCTGTGGAAAAATTCTGGAATTAAGTTTTTTTGTAAAAATCCCAAGCATTATAGCTATGCTGAAATAATTCTTTACAAAGTAGTTTTATTGCATTGCTAGTGATGATATTAAACTATAAAATTTATGAATAAAAACATGGTTTTACAGGTGAGCCATGTTCTATAACTTATATCTGTTGTTAGCGTTTGCTTTTAACTGTAAAAGCCCAATTTGCCTGCATTTTTGTGAATGGCTTCGAGAACAAATGAAACGTC
>CAZYQA010000383.1:0-2412 GCA_964649555.1 uncultured Muribaculaceae bacterium | reverse complement strand
TTTGCAGCAAGAGGCATCACGTAAACTAGGATTTTCTGTATCTCAGACAATGTCGGTAGCTCAGAAGCTATATGAGAATGGATTGATTACTTATATGCGTACCGATTCTACAAATTTATCTTCTCTTGCGGTAAATACTGCTAAACAAGTAATTGTGGATACTTATGGTGAAGAATATTCTAAGGTAAGGCAATATAAAACGAAAAGTAAAGGTGCTCAGGAAGCCCATGAAGCTATCAGGCCTACATATATGGCTAATAGCTCAATTGATGGAAGCGCACAAGAGAAGAAATTGTATTCTTTAATTTGGAAAAGAACAGTTGCTTCGCAAATGGCTGATGCAAAACTTGAAAAAACGCAGATTAATATTGGAGGAAGCAAATTTGCCGAAAGATTCATTTCTGAAGGGGAACAAGTGAAATTTGACGGATTCCTTAAATTATACTTAGAAAGTAAAGATGATGAGGAGCAAGAGGATGAAAATCAATTGCTTCCTATCTTGAACGAAAATCAAATATTAGATCCTTTGGAGATTACAGCTATTGAGAGATTTACTCAAAAGCCGCCTAGGTATTCAGAGGCAAGTTTGGTGAAGAAGTTGGAGGAGCTTGGAATAGGGCGTCCGTCTACTTATGCTCCAACTATTTCTACAATTACCAACAGAGGTTATATCATTAAAGAGGATAGAGAGGGCGTAGAAAGGAAATATGATCAACTTACACTTATTAATGGTGTAATTAATAAAGAGACAAAAAGTGAAATTACTGGAGCAGAGAGAGGAAAATTGTTTCCGCAAGATATAGGGATACTTGTGACAGATTATCTGTACAGTAATTTTGAAAAGATATTGGAATATGGTTTCACCGCTAAAGTAGAGGAGTCTTTTGATAAGGTTGCTTCCGGTGATGTTGTTTGGAATGAGCTTATAGGTAAGTTCTATAAGCAATTTCATCCGAAAGTTGAGAGTGCTTTACAGGATAATGTGCATACTAATGCTGAAAGAGAGCTTGGTGTTGATCCGGTGAGTGGCAAAAAGATGATTGTGAGGCTTGGTAAATTTGGGCCATTGGTGCAAAAGGGAGATAATGATGACGCCGAAAAACAATTTGCAAGTTTACAGAAAGGGCAGTTGATAGAGACAATTACTTTGGAACAAGCACTGAAATTGTTTGAATTGCCAAGAACGGTAGGGGAGTATGAGGGAAAAAAGGTTGTAGCTGCGATAGGTAGGTTTGGTCCTTATATTAGATTTGATGGGAAATTTATCTCTTTGGGCAAATTATATGATCCCAATACAATTGATCTTGAACAATCTATTGAACTGATTAAGGATAAGGAGAAGAAAGAGCTTGAGAAATTCATTGCTGAATTCCCTGATAAGGATATACAAATTCTGAATGGAAGATTCGGCCCATATATTAAGCATGGGGGAGAAAATTATAAAATACCTAAGGGAACGGATGCTAAATCTCTTGACGAGGCAGCTTGTTTGGAGATAATATCTAAAGGCCCGGGTAAAAGTGCACCTAAAGGTGGATTTAAAAGTAAAAAGAAATGATAAAGGTTGCAATTTTATGTTTTAGCAAGAGTAATGCTGTTTTTGCAGAAATAGCTAAACTTTATTTTTCATCAATTAAGAGTGTATCTTTCGTACACTCTTCTTCTTTAAAGGAGGTAATCAAACTCGCAAAAGAGTATCAAGATAAGAATATTCCTATTATTGTTTTGAGTAAAGATATCATACCATCATTTAATAAAATTATTGAGGATGATAATTATAGTGCAGCGTTAGTTTCTCCGGGTAATTATGATGATATTATTGATTATTTTATTAAAGATCCAAAACTCAGATCACTCTCTTTATTGGCCTATCAAGGGTATAGGCTAAATCCAAAGCATCTGTCCGTGCTAAGAGAGAAATATTTTGAGGATATGCGTTTGGGGCTGATCAGAGAGAATATTAAAAACTGTGAGCCTTTATTGCGTAATGCAGAATATGTGTTCTTAGATTCAAGAAGTATAAGATATAGTGACTTCCCTTATTCAAATGAAGCCAACCCGAATGGATTGTATGCTGAGGAGGCTTGTACTATTGCAGGATATATTGGGTGGAGCGAACAATTAAAAGGGGTGTTTATTTATGGATATGATTTGGATTCTTGCTCTGTTACAGTATGTAATAAATTGTTAGCAGAATTAGTATGGCATATATCGGAAGGGGTATTTGTATCTGCAAAAGAGAACCCTTTTATTGAGTTTGATAATGATTTTATACGTAAAATCGTAAGTATGGGGGATCAAGGGCAAGATCTGATATTCATATATAGTAATAATACTTGCAGATGGTGGATGGAGATACCAACTAATGATAATGAAAGTTATGTTTATATTCCATGTTCCGGTTCAGATTAC
>CAZYQA010000382.1:0-2420 GCA_964649555.1 uncultured Muribaculaceae bacterium | reverse complement strand
AAATTCAAGATGAGATGGTTTATCCAGGACAGGTTAAGATTACTGTTATCAGAGAGACAAGATCTGTTAGTTTCGCTAAATAGATTCTTTATTAAAAAAATATGCCGCTCGTTTGAGCGGCATATTTTTTTTTGCTATATAATAATGTTATTTTCTATCAGCAGCATCCAATGTATTTAATAATAAGGATATTATTGTCATAGGGCCTACACCACCCGGTACTGGTGTAATATATGAGCATTTTGGTGCTACATTTTCAAAATCAACATCACCCACAAGTTTATATCCTGATTTAGAAGTCTCTGATTTTATACGAGTGATACCTACATCTATTACAACAGCTCCCTCTTTTACCATGTTTTCTTTTAAGAATTCAGGAATACCAATTGCTGCAATTATAATATCTGCAGCTTTTGTATATTGTTCGATATTCTGAGTCCTACTATGGCACATAGTTACAGTGCAATCTGCATATTTATCTTTTCTTGACATTAAGTTGGCCATAGGACGACCAACAATGTTGCTTCTTCCAAGTATTACACAGTGTTTGCCTTTAGTATCTAAGTTATATTCTTCAATCAATTTTAGTATTCCAAATGGTGTAGCAGGCAAAAAAGTAGGGAGCCCCAGAACCATTTTACCAAAATTGAGTGGATGAAATCCATCTACATCCTTATCAGGCGAAATACACTCAATAATTTTATTCTCATCAATATGCTTTGGGAGGGGCAATTGAACAATTAACCCATCGATATCATCATTGGAGTTTATATCATTAATCACTGATAGTAATCCCTCTTCTGTTACATCTTTGTCTAATGTAACAAGTGTAGATTTAAATCCAACTTGGTCACATGCTTTCTCTTTATGTCCAACATAAGTTTGACTTGCACCGTCGTCACCTACAAGTATTGCAGCTAAATGCGGCTGTTTTTTACCTTCGGCAATTCTCTGTTTAACAAGTTGTGCAATCTCTGCTTTAATTTTATCAGCAGTTGCTTTTCCATCTAATAGAATAGGGCTCATAATTATTTTCTTTTCATATTCTTCATAGCTCGCATTGCATTTTTTGCTCCGCCGCCGGCCATGTATTTCATTACTTTTCTTGTATCTTCAAATTGTTTTAGAAGTCTGTTAACTTCAACTACAGTTGTGCCACTACCATCAGCTATCCTTTTTCTTCTACTTCCATTAATAATGCCCGGATTCTCCTTCTCCTCTTTTGTCATCGACTGAATAATTGCCTCTACACTTTTAAAAGCTGAGTTGTCAATATCAACATCTCTCAATGCTTTACCTACTCCCGGTAACATTGAAGCCAAATCTTTAATATTACCCATTTTCTTGATTTGCTGAATTTGATCAAAAAAGTCCGATAATGTAAATTGATCTTTAGCTAATTTTTTCTGTAATTTTCTAGCCTCTTCCTCATCAAATTGCTCTTGGGCTTTCTCAACCAAAGAGACAACGTCACCCATTCCTAATATTCTATCCGCAATACGTTTTGGATGGAATACATCTAAAGCCTCCATTTTCTCCCCAGAGCTGGCAAATTTAATAGGTTTGTTTACTATAGCTTTAATTGATAGAGCAGCTCCGCCTCTTGTATCACCATCTAGTTTAGTAAGTACAACACCGTCAAAATCTAATCTATCATTAAATGCCTTAGCAGTCTCAACAGCATCTTGACCCGTCATAGAGTCAACCACAAATAATATTTCTGTTGGTTTTACAGCATCTTTTATAGCTGCAATCTCGTTCATCATTTGCTCATCAACAGCTAAACGACCTGCAGTATCTATAATTACTAATGAATAGTTCTCTCTTTTAGCCAGTTCAATAGCATTTTTTGCAATTGAAACAGGATCTTTAGAGCCCTCTTCTGTATAAACTGTTACCCCAATTTGCTCACCAAGTACCTTTAATTGCTCAATAGCAGCAGGCCTATATACGTCACCAGCTACTAAAAGTACCTTTTGTCCCCTTTTTGTTTTAGTGTTTAATGCTAATTTCCCTGAAAATGTTGTTTTACCGGAACCTTGAAGACCTGCGACAAGAACAATACCAGGTGCCCCCTGAATATTAATATCAGTAGCTTCACTACCCATTAATTTTGTAAGCTCATCGTGTACAATTTTAACCATCATTTGGCTTGGCTTAACAGCTTTAAGCACATCTTGCCCCATTGCAATGGTTTTTACATCATCACAAAACTTCTTCGCTATTTTATAACTTACATCGGCATCTAACAACGCTTTTCTTACATCCCTAAGAGTCTCTGCGACATTTATTTCAGTAATTTTTCCCTCACCTTTCAGTAGCTTGAAAGAGCCTTCCAGTTTGTCTATTAAATTTTCAAACATATAATTATATATTATTTATTACAATACGAACTTAAAATTTCACGTCCTTTAGCATTT
>CAZYQA010000381.1:0-2433 GCA_964649555.1 uncultured Muribaculaceae bacterium | reverse complement strand
CAGCGACTTCCCACTCCGACGGGTGCGTAAAAGTGCGCACCCGTCCACCCAGCATAACGCTGATTATCAAGCACTTAAATTTGCAGAAAATCCACACCCCACTTAGCTAATAAAACTAAAAAAAATAAGGCAGAGCCTTTTTAAACTCTGCCTTACCTTTCTTATAATTATATCGCCTAAAGGCAATAAATCTTCACTCCTCCTTTGATCATATCTCCATCTTTAAATGTGCCTTGCTGTTTTGTACCATCAAATTCTGTGAAATAAAATTCTCCATTTCCGTAGCCATCCTTAAAGTTACCAACTGATACTCTCATGTGGCTGCCGTCTCTATCATTATAGTCTGTGATTCTTATTCCTATTCCGTTTAGTTCCAGGTTTTTATATTTGCCTAGTTGGATACTTCTTCCTTCATTCCAAGTGAAACATCCCCAGCCGTTTGCAGATTGATTATATCCTCTGTATAAAATGCCCCCTTCGTATGATCCGGTGTCGAAATTATATTTGCCCCAGCTATATGGGTTTTTATATTCATTGATTATTTGCTTGGTCACTTCTGCTTTTAGATACGCTTCTCTATTATTGGGCTGATCTCTTCTGGCTAGCCTGTAGTATCCGTATGCTTCTTCTATTATTTTCATTTTGTTATTTGCATCGGATGCTTTATTTCTACTAAAGAGTGCTAAATCTCCTTTGGTGATTATGAATGGGAATCTGTCTGGTGCGGATTGCATATACTCCCATGCTTTTGTAGCGTTTCTTTGTACAGGGCCTAATCCGTATAGGTGTAAGAATCCTAGGTATCCATTTGCTTCAGCTACTGATGTTGCGTTTTCTAATGCAAAATATGCTTCATCGTACTTTTTGTTTTCAAAATATATTTTACCTGCCAATGCTCTTTGTTTATCATCAGGGGAGTTTCTATATATTGAGGCTGCATCTAATAAGTTTATTTTTATGTATGGCAGGAATGTTCCTTCAATTGCATGGCTGGCATAAGTGTTATATGCTTGTGGTGCGCTCCAGTCGTTGTTTGCTATGGCATTTTTGAGTGATTGTGCTGCAGATGAGGAGTCACCTATCGCGCTATAGCTATTATATAATATGAATTGTGCATCACTATAATTTTTGAAGGAGCTGTTTGTTATCCCTTTTAATGAATTAATAGATGATTCATATTTATTCTCTTTATACTGTTTTACTCCTTTATTGTATTTATATCCGGGCGATGTGATATATATAATTATACCTGCTATTAGTCCAACTGCTATTGCCCCCAATATATATACTCTTATTTTTAGCCATGTTGCAATTCTGTTTTGTTTAGCTATTTTGGCTTTTTCTTTTTGGATTTCTATCTCTTCTGCAATTTTTTTTGCATGCTCTTGATGCGCTCTTTCTCTTCTTTTATTTAATTCTACTTCGCAGCAATAAATGATTTCTGGGGTATATGTTGCTTTGTCTGCTAGTATATCTCTTATTTTCTCTGTGCTGTATTGCGATACCTGTGGTTCAAGCTCATTATATTTTGATCTTATTTCAGCCTCATTTTTGCAAGCATTTACTATTTGTTCATTGTATGTTTGAGCATTGGTAATGATCTCATTTAGTTTTTCATTATTGTATGCTCTTACTTGCGAGAGTATTTTTTCATTATTGTTGGGCTCTTCAATTTTTTTATCTATGCTCTCTTTTTTATATGTATTGCTTTGTATTTCATCTTTAAATATTAATGATATTATGATGAGTATTATTGATATTATTGCGTACATGACAGATCCAAATGCCATTTGCAGAATATTATTACTCATTTGTGTAAATAAAATTAATATTGGAAGCAATGTGAGTGCAGATGCTATTATTCTGATATTTTTTATTTTTATAAAGTTTGATAGCGCTGCAAGTATTGGTGTGATAAGGAAGAGTACCAGCCAGAAATCTTTATTGTTATTCAGCTTATCTAATATTTGTGCACCGGATAGGTCATACTTTCCTCCTAATGAAATAAAGGGGGTTGCTAAGAAAACTATTAGCGCGATGGTTGCTAATGAAGCATGTATCCATTTGTTATTATTCATAATTTTATTAGTTAAATGTGGTTATGTGATTAAGATTTGAGTTTATTAGCAGGTCGTTGGGGTATAATATATTGTTTTGATTAATAGCTGTTTTATATTCTTGCTCTTTTAATATACTATATATTAATTGTGTACAGTAAAATGTGTTGGTGTCTTTCAGCTCAAAATTATAATCAAATTTCTTTTTAGTATCTAAGTGATATTTCAGCTTTGCATTAATTATATTTGCAGGGGTATTGTTTGGCCTATATATCTCTATATAGTCCACTTTTTTGGCTGAAATAAAATCATTTATACTCTCTTTTATTATGTACCCTTTTTCTATATCCATGTGTATTACATAGATTTTATTATT
>CAZYQA010000380.1:0-2435 GCA_964649555.1 uncultured Muribaculaceae bacterium | reverse complement strand
TGTTAAGTCTTGGTTTATAACATATTCCTCGGGTACTGATAATTGAGAATGTTTAATCTTGCAAAGATACGAATAATAATACTAAAACTTCAAATTCATAGAGTTATCTTTCTAAGTTATCAGAAAATATGCTTTGGTGCTTGATTTTTCTGTTTGGGTAATCTTTTGATTGACAATGAATATAAGCAATGATACTTTTGCAACAAAAACAAATGGGTAAATTAAGTTATTTAGTATTAGTATGTTTTTTTGCTCAGGTGCTTCTTTCGTGCAAAAATAGTGAAGAGGCACCTTCAGCAAAAATTGTTAAAGTAACAAATGTGAGCTTCGCAGGTAAAACGGATGATTCTAAGTTTCCTTTTATTGCAAAACCTTTCAAAAACTCACAATTATCATTCAGAGTAGGGGGGCCCCTTGTTGATTTTAATTCAATAGTGGGAGATTATTATTCTCAGGGTAAGGTAATTGCTCAGATTGATAATAGAGATTTTATTATCAGAAAAGAAAAAGCAAAATCGCTTTATAGCCAGGCCGAAGCAGAGTATAATAGATTGCAAAAGTTATTCGATCTTAATAACATATCTGCCAGTGCTTATGAAAAAGCTAAAGCAGACTACTTTGTTGCTAAAAATAATTATCAAACGGCATCTAATGAATTGGATGATACTAAGCTGATAGCCCCATTCAATGGATATGTGAGTGAAGTTTATACAGAGAACTATCAAGATGTAAAACCTCAACAACCAATTTTATCACTGGTAGATGTGAATACCCTTAAATTGGAGATTTATGTTCCCCAAAAGATTGCGATGGACTTAAAAAAAGGGGATACTGTGCAAGTAGATTTTGATATGATAAAAGGGGGAGCATATAGTGCAATAGTTGATCAGGTTGCCAAGAGTGCATCTGAGAATAATCTCTCTTTTTTAGTTACGGCACTCTTTAATAACATGACAAGTAATTTTCCATCCGGCATTTCAGGAGTAATATATTTAAAAGGTAAATCTGAGGTTGAAAATAGTATGATATTGCCTGTGGGAGCTATCTGTTATGATAAGCATTTCGGAGATTATGTGTGGGTAGAGAATGCAGCAAAAGCAAGCAGAGTAAAGATTGTAAAAGGGGATCTGCTCAAGAGTGGCGATGTGATAATTAAAGCGGGGCTTGACGGCTCTGAGAGAGTTATTATAAGTGGTACTAATTTCTTAGAGAGCGGAATGGAGGTGATAGTATGCGAGTAATAGATTATTTTCTTAAAAATAAGCCGTTTACAGTATTATTGCTATTTATAGTATTGTTTGGAGGTTTATTCTCATATGTAAATATGGGGAAGCTGGAAGATGCTCCCTTTACAATTAAGCAGGCACAAGTTGTAACTCAGTACCCGGGGGCTTCTTCTGCGGAAGTGCAAGCTCAGGTTACAGATGTGCTGGAAGAATCTATCCAATCGATGGGTGAGCTATATTATCTCAAGACCGAGAATAGAGCAGGGTTATCTAAAGTAACAGTTTATGTAAAGAAAGAGATCAGAGCTGATCAGATGCAGCAATTGTGGGATAAGCTGCGCCGCAAGGTGAACGATGTGCAGACAAAATTGCCGGCCGGAGCAGGCCCTTCAATCGTAAAAGATGATTTTGGGGATGTGTTGGGGGTTTTTTATGGTTTAACATCATCAAATCATACTTATAGAGAGTTGGAGGAGCAAGCGAAAGTTATTAAAAATGATTTTTTAAAGGTTAAGGATGTTGCCAAAGTTGATTTTTATGGTGTTCAACCCCCAACGATCGAGGTTATAATTGATCCTGCTATTTTATCTAAAGGCTCTTTTACCACTAAAGATATAGCTGCTGCATTTGATGCAAATAATAAGATGGCAGATGCGGGAGGTGTTGAAATAGGGGATAAAAGGGTGAGAATTGAGACAAAAGGGAACTTTTATAATCTGGAAGATATTGAGAATCTGCGTATTGTTTCACGTAATGGAGAGAGTGTTTCACTTAAAGATATTGCTGTTTTAAAAGAGAGCTATAAAACCCCTGCTACCAATAAGATGTCTATCAATGGTAAAAATGGTGTTGGTATAGCAATATCTACTGTTGAGGATGGTAATGTGGTGGATATGGCTCGTATTGTGGAATCCAGAGTAGAGTATTTCAATAGTACAATGCCTGAAGGTTTTGAGCTTAAAAATATTTATGATCAAGGTTATGAATCGGCTGTTGCAAATGATGGATTTATACTGAATCTTATAATTTCTGTGATTACAGTTGTTTGTATTTTACTATTCTTCATCGGTTTTAAGAATGGTTTATTGGTTGGTAGTGGTTTGGTATTCTCCATATTTGCAACTTTGATCGTAATGTATATGAATGGTATAGCATTGCAGAGGATGTCTTTGGCTGCTATAATTATTGCAATGGGAATGTTGGTTGATA
>CAZYQA010000379.1:0-2437 GCA_964649555.1 uncultured Muribaculaceae bacterium | reverse complement strand
TTTATTTATATTCGGTGTGAGTTCCGATATTAGATTCAGATTTGATTGAACATCATAATTGTATGTTGTACTTATAATTATATTAGATTTCTCGATATCTTGTATATCATATGAAATAGGCTCCCAACTCTCCTTTATACTATCTCTATGGGGTAAATAGGATCCATTACTACTTATTAAGTTTACAATCACTGGAATATCTTTAAAAAATAGATCATCTTGGCTTACAAATGATGACCATGCTTCTTGCCCAAGAAGAACCAGCGCCTCTATATCAGGTTTATTATTAACAATATATTTTTTAGTGAAATTAATAAATCTATTTTTCCAGAATATAGCTTCATCTAAGTTTTTGCAGTTCATATTCTCTATTTGGATAGGATTCTTAATCCCTAATGAGTCGCATATCTTTTGAAACTCAGCAATGTTTGCTGCTGTAGAGGATGTCTCAGGGTTGTATGAGCTAATTATAAGAATCGGTTTATTTTCTTTATTGCCTGCAAATGTTGGAGAAGAAAATAATAAAGAGCAAATAAAAAAAGTAATATGTGCAAATGTAGATTTGCTGAAGTTAATCATCTTTTTATCTCAGTTTGATGTTATTATCGCAAAGATAGGAAAAGAATATCAATATAAACAAATAAAGAGGATTCCTCTAAAATTAGTTGGGTAATCCTCTTTATTACATTTATATTATATATGGTTATTTGTTTCCAAAGAATCTCTTATATAAACCTTCAAATGCTTGGCCGTGACGTGCTTCATCTTTGCACATCTCATGAACAGAGTCATGGATAGCGTCAAGCCCTAATTCTTTAGCTCTAGAAGCTATTCTTTTTTTATCTTGGCAAGCTCCGCTTTCAGCTTCCATTCTCTTTTTAAGGTTGGTTTTTGTATCCCATACAACCTCTCCAATCAATTCAGCAAATTTAGCTGCGTGCTCTGCCTCTTCAATTGCAATTCTTTTGTATGCCTCAGCGATTTCAGGGTAACCCTCTCTATCTGCTTGGCGGCTCATTGCCAAATACATTCCTACTTCGCAGCACTCGCCTGCAAAATGAGCTTGTAATCCATCCCATATCTCTTTATCACAACCTTGTGCAACTCCAATTCTATGTTCGTCAGCCCAAGTAAGCCCACCCTCTGTTTCAACTACTTCATTAAATTTCTCAGCAGGAACTTTACATAATGGACAAAATTCAGGTGCATGATCCCCTTCGTGTACAAAACCACATACTGTACAAATAAATTTCTTTTTCATATTATTATATTGTTGTTATTTATAATTATTATTATCTAATACAAAGTTAAAACAACTTTTTGTTATTTCCAAAAAAAAAAGCACCTTTTTCTTAGGATGCTTTCTTTTAGATACTCTTTTATTCCGTAGTTTCAGTTAGTTGCGATACTGCCTCTTCCCATTTGAATTTTTTGTAATAACTATTCAATGTTTCGTTATCCGGATGATATGGAATAAATGTGCTTATTCCGGAATATTTGTCGGGATTAATATATAAATCTATCATCCTTCCCGTAGTTGCTTTATATTCAATTGCATTATCAAGAGCCTTTGAGAAGTTTGCTGCTAGTGCCGCCCCCTCTGTGCCGCATATAGCTTTTATATACTCATTAAGATCAAAGAACCATGCTTTGTTATATCTAAAATATCTTTGGATTGATTTTATATCAATGGATGTTATATTTTGTTTGTAACTTGCGAATACTGCATTTGCAGCTTTAGCTACATCGTCCAATTTCTCGGTGTTTATTACGGATATAGTTAATGATTTGTAATCGCCGGATTGGCTGTTATAATAATCATAAGCATTTTGTGCCATCCCAATCAAGTCTGTCTTTGATGCAAATAAATATTTCATCATGTTATTATATTCAAGCCCATTTGCCAATACTTCGGCAGGAGAGAAAACGATTTGTTTAGTTTTATCTTTTAGCTCGTAAGCAACTTCAATACCTGCCATCAGGCAAGCATCAAAAATTATAAAATCGGGGTTGAAGGGTAGTGCTGCTGCAAGTGCAGGAATCTCAATCTCCAATGTAGTGGGATCAGAAGCTCTCTTTTGTGAGCCGTATGATTTCACCATGTGTGCGTAAGGATCTATCCCTCCCGGAGGAGTTTCCCATAATGGATCATAATTATTACTTCCATAAGTAAGCACCGATTTGCCTCTCACAACATTATTTGAATAGTAGCCTTGTGGGAGCCAGCCGGTGCCATGTGACCATAGTATAAGGCCAAACTCATCTGATGGGAACATGGTTTTTGTAAGGTTCATTGCATTTTTTAGCGCATCAGTTGTGGCAGAGTTTATATCGGGGAAATTATAAATGGTATCAATTACACCTTTATTATTCTCTTTATATACTCTCAATAGTTTTGGTTTTTCATTTATATGATGTGCATATATAATCAGGTAAT
>CAZYQA010000378.1:0-2441 GCA_964649555.1 uncultured Muribaculaceae bacterium | reverse complement strand
TTACTTCACCTGGTGCAACAAGATCTAAAGCTGTACCATAATTGCTGAAACTTGCTCTAGAACCACTGCTACCAATAGCTCCAACAGCAAGAATGTCTGGGTTCGAATTAGCAGGATAAGAAACACTAGAAGAGTGATTATTGCCAGAGGCGAATACAACTACACACCCCTTACCGTTTCGACCATAAGTTAGTGCATTTTGAATAGCATCATCAATGATTTGATATTCTACACCAGAACTCCAAGAATTTGAAATAACAGATGCTCCATTGATGCGTGCAAAGTTAAGTCCATCTGCACGCTTTTGTCGACTATCTGGTGTGCTTATTAATTTATTACTAATTGACATTAGCTTACAATTAGGTGCGATAGATGCGACACCTATACCATTGTTGGTTTTAGCACTTATGAAGCCTGCGCATCTTGTTCCATGGTTGCCAGATTGAATACTTGGACTGCTCCCAGAATCTGTATCATAACTTATATGCGAAATGTTTAAATCAGGATGATTTAGTTGAATGCCTTGGTCAATTACAGCAATTGTAATATTTGGGTTGCCAGCACTAATTGATCGTGCTGCTTCAAAGTTTATATCAATGCCAAGGTTAGATAAATTTTTTAAGTGCCACTGATTGCCATAATGTGTATCATTTACGGTTAACAAGTTGTCATCACACATAAGATCTGGCTGACATGAGGCAAATTGCTTTGATTCGTAAAATAAGTTAGCCATTTCTAGTGCATTCCCATCAGACTCAACAGAACATGATAACGTATACCATAAAGGCATATATTCATTATTTCCTATTATGTCAACATTAGTTGACTTTGCTAATTGCTCCAATATATTTACATCATTTTCGTTTCTAAGTTTGACATAAAATAAATGAGATAAGCCTATCTCTTGACCATTAGCCGTTGAAAAGTATGGAGCTCGATACAAAATATCAGAGCGTATTTCTTTTTCTATTTTTTGCTCTCCATGCGTGATAGTAGTCCAAGCTAAATTAGATTTATCTATAGAGGAAAGCCTACTAGATATTTTGTTATAAGGGATTATGCGTGACGATAAAATAACATCTTGTGATGTAGAAAGCATCCCTGAGTTCTTTAATGAAGTAGAGTGCTTCTCATAGAGAATAAATTCCTTACTATTATTTAGAGTAATATAAATTTTTTTATCATTATGCCAATAATAGTGAGTACCTCCCGTAGATTTGGTTAGGCTCGATGTTTCTTCGGTATCAACGACTGAGAACTCGTCTAGTTGCTGACATCCTATTGTTAGAATTCCTAACAATAGGGAGCTTATAATTATCATTAATTTGTTCATCTTCAATTAAGTTTTGTAGCCTCTATCTGAAGTATAGATGCCTCGTTATTAATTCATTTTATTTGTAACTTAATACTTTGTAAAACACTTATATTCTCACTCACCTTAATTTCTTCTTGAAATCAAAATTCCTATGTAAATAAGTATTTTGCCTGAACAATATTTTAATTCTTTGCATTTTTTAATGACTGAACCTCTGCTTGTAAAGACTGTACGGCTTTAACAAGAATAGGGATCAGGGCTTGATAATTAACCAGCTTATTCCCTTCTTCATCTGTTATTACTGAACCAGGTAGTATCTCTTCTACTTCTTGCGCTAGAAATCCATACTCAGGAGAATCTTCTCCTCCTCCTCTTAATGTTAGCATATTTCTATCTATAAAACTATAACTTACTGGACGCAACCTTGAAATAATATCCATACTATTGTCTATGGTTCTAATATTGTTTTTTGCTCTAGCATCAGAATATGTATAGACATTTGCCACTTGAATACTATTAAATCTACTGGTCGAGGAATTGTAAAATACAACTTGATTCCCTGTTCCCGCTAATCGAGGATTTGCAGGAAGAACATTTATTTGAAGAAATCGCCCATTAGAGGCTCCTAAGTGAATACTCCCATACATAGATAACTGATAGTTTGGTATAGGATTTGCAGAAAGTGTAAGCTGTCCCGAAGGATGGTAACGAAGTTGAGCTTGAGCATTTTGACTTGAAATCAATGTTGTCAGTACGACTAAAATTAGGGTAGATAGTACTTTTCTCATAATGGTTTGGTTTTAAAAATTAATATTATTTGCAGGTGCTCCCTCATATATCTTATATCGCCCCTGAACTTGTGACAAATATAATAAAAATAAGTTAATCTGCAAGAAAAAAGTTGCAAATTAAAAATATATGCATTAGCACCATTTTTTTATTTTGCAAATTTATTATGATATTATGTCATCCATAGATTTTTATGAGGGAAGTAATTTGTCTAAAGTTTGGTATTTGCCAGTCAATAACGACTTTTAATTTTCATAAAAATGCGGATTATCTGTGCTCCATTAGGCAAAGAAATTTCTATTTTAGATTTTGATTCTTTCGAAATATTTCTTGACTT
>CAZYQA010000377.1:0-2444 GCA_964649555.1 uncultured Muribaculaceae bacterium | reverse complement strand
ATTTATTTATTCGGATATTATTCTTCTTCTTCAATTCTGGTAATTTCAGCATCAGCCCATAAATCTTCCAATCTGTAGAATTGTCTGTATTCAGTTTGGAAAATATGCACAACTATATCTCCATAATCTATAATTATCCAAAATGCATTCTCTTTACCTTGTTGTCTGATTACTTTTCGATTGGCTTTAACTATAAGCTCATCCTCTACATTGTCTGCAATAGCTAAAACATTAGTTGTGGAGTCGGCATTACATATTACAAAATAGTCGCATATACTTGTACCAATTTTTTTCAAATCTAAAATGCAAATATCTTTTGCTTTTTTATCAGACATTGCCTCAACAATAATATCCAAATCTTTTAATTCGTTCTTTCCCATTTAAAGTAATTTCTTTTTTATCTTTGTATGATTATTTTTCAACTTAATTCGCAAATATACTGCAAATTTTTAGCCAATTACTAAAATATAATAAATTCTTATGATTAAATGGTACGAAACAATTGACTCCACTAATACACAAGCTCTGAAAGAGGCTGAATCAGCTGAAGAAGGAACTGTATGGATTGCTGATTTTCAGACAGCAGGGCGTGGGCAAAGGGGGAACTCATGGGAGAGCGCTAGAGGTAAAAATTTAACATTTACGGTACTTTTTAAGCCTTTCTTTCTTAATCCTATGGATCAATTCAAAATATCGCAAATTGTTACATTGGGTATAGTTAAATATCTCTCAGATAACGGGGTAGATGCTAAAATTAAATGGCCTAATGATATTTATGTAAATCATAAAAAAATATGTGGAATTTTAATTGAGCACACTTTGTCCGGTGACATTTTGTCAGCAAGTATTGCAGGCATTGGCTTAAATCTTAATCAAGTTATATTTGAATCTGGAGCTGTGAATCCTACTTCGCTAAAATTGCTCACTTCAAAAGAGACAGATTATGATAGAAAAGAGGAGTTGACTAATTTGCTTGAGAGTATTTATTCGTATTATGAAATGTTGATAAATGAAGAGGTATCCATTATAGAAAACGAATACCTCAGATTATTATATCGTAATGATAATACATATTATACTTACAAAGAGATTGCTCCCGAAGCCAATCTAAATATCCCTATAGAGAAAATTAAAGAGGGAGAAATTATACAAGCAAAAATTATAGATGTAAACTGTAGCGGATGTCTAGTATTAGAGCATAAATGCGGTAATATTAAAGAGTACGCATTTAAAGAAATACAATACATTCTTTAATTCTATAATCCCTTTATTGCTTTTATAGCTTCATTAGGATCGCAAGCTCCAAAAACAGCATTTCCAGCAACTAATATATCTGCACCGGCAGCAATTAGTTGCTGTGAATTTTTAGCAGATACTCCTCCGTCAACCTCAATTAAGCAATTAAGGTTTCTTTTGAGAATCATTTCCTTTAGTTTAGAGATCTTTTCTATTGAATGCTCAATAAAAGATTGCCCACCGAACCCCGGATTTACAGACATAATAAGTACATAATCTGCAAAGTATAAAATATCCTCAAGTAAACTCACCGGTGTATGCGGATTTAATGCTACGCCAGCTTTCATATTTAGTTTTTTGATAGAATCAAGAGTTCTATGAAGGTGTGTACTCGCTTCATAGTGTACACTTAACCATTCAACACCCAATTTGGCAAATTCTTCTATATAATTATCGGGGTTGATAATCATTAAGTGTGCATCCATTGGTTTTGTAGCTTTCTTACTAATTGCCTTTACTACAGGGAATCCATAAGATATATTCGGAACAAATACACCATCCATTATATCTAAGTGGAATATATCAGCGGAGCTGTTATTTACCATTTCTACATCTCTGTCAAGATTTCCAAAATCTGCAGAAAGCATTGAAGGAGCCACTAAAACGCTCATAAGTTTTATTTTATATTTACGATTATATCTTCTAAAAGTTTCTTAAATTTATCTACTGTAGATAGCTCCAATCTCTCACCCGGAGCATGCACACCTCTGATTGTAGGGCCAAAAGAGATCATATCCAAATCAGGATAAATATCTAAAAATAATCCACATTCGAGCCCAGCATGGATAGCTCTTACAATTGGCTCATTAGCAAAAAGTTTTTTGTATGAATCTTTTGAAATTTCCAGTAATTTGGAATTCAGATTTGGCTGCCATCCCGGATACTCGCTCTCATGGGTTACCTTAGCTCCTGCAAGAGCAAAACATGCTTCAACTTGCTCTGCAGCATATTTTCTGCAGCTATTAAGAGCACTCCTTTGGCTTGTGCCTATTCTTATTGTTTTACCCTCCACCATCTTGATAGATGCAAGGTTTGTAGATGTTTCCACCAATCCTTTTATATCTGCACTCATCCCTAATACTCCATGAGGAGCGCAGTTCAAAGAGAATATTAAAGAGGCAGTAGTATTTTTGTCTATTGCCAATTTA
>CAZYQA010000376.1:0-2444 GCA_964649555.1 uncultured Muribaculaceae bacterium | reverse complement strand
TCCTGTTAATCAATACAATATCGATTGGTTATATTCTCCTCAGTTTATAATTGGAACAATTATATTCTTTTTAGGAATGTATATAAATATCCAATCTGATTCCATAATCAGAAACCTTCGCAAGAGTGGAGATAAAAATTATTATTTACCGCAAAAAGGTATATATAAATATGTTACATCAGCAAATTATTTTGGAGAGATAATCGAATGGATAGGTTTTGCAATACTCACATGGAGCTGGGCTGGTGCCGTATTTGCATGGTGGACATTTGCGAATCTGGTACCTAGAGCAAATTCCATTTATAAAAAATATAACTCAATTTTCCAAAGTGAAATGGAGAATAAAAAATTAAAACGAATTTTCCCATATATATACTAGCTAGACACATACAATGATGGAAAACAACAATATACTATTCACACCATATAATCTTGGGCCAATCACAATACGCAACAGAAGCATTAGGTCTGCTGCATTCGAAAACATGGCAACAAATAATTCGCCATCAAAAATGCTGATGGATTATCATAAGAGTGTAGCGGCAGGGGGTGTAGGAATGACAACATTAGCATACGCCTCTGTAACTCAAAGCGGTTTATCATTTGCAAATCAGCTATGGTTAAGGCCTCAGATAGTACAGCCATTAAGAGAGATCACAGATGCAATTCATAAAGAGGGAGCTGCTGCATCAATTCAGATAGGGCATTGTGGAAACATGAGCCATAGAGGCATAACAAAATGCACTCCAGTATCTGCATCAACAGGTTTTAATATATATTCACCCACATTTCATAGAGGTTTAAAAGAGAGAGAAATGATAGAAATGGCCAAATCATTTGGCTCAGGTGTGAAACTCGCTATTGAATCTGGATTTGATTGTGCAGAAATACATGCCGGGCATGGTTATTTGATAGGACAATTTTTATCGCCCTATACCAATAAGAGAAAAGATAAGTACGGAGGCTCGCTTGAAAACAGAATGAGGTTTATGAATATGTGCATAAACGAAGCCTTAGAGGCCTCCAAAGGGAAAATTGCCATAATCGCAAAAACCAACATGAGCGACGGTTTTAAGGGGGGGAATGGTATTGAGCAAGGGTTGGAAATTGCAAAACAGCTACAAAGAAACGGAATACACGGATTAGTCTTAAGCGGAGGCTTTGTAAGCAAAGCTCCAATGTATGTAATGAGAGGAGCTATGCCTATAAAAACTCTTGCTCACTATATGAATATATGGTGGCTAAAAATGGGAGTAAAGATGGCGGGCAAATATATGATTCCAGCAGTTCCATATACAGATTCTTACTTTCTGGAAGATGCCCTAAAATTCAGAAAAGAAATTAAAGATTTACCATTGATATATGTTGGTGGGCTTACATCCAGAAAAAGCATTGATAATGTACTGAGTAACGGGTTTGAATTTATACAGATGGGGAGAGCGCTCTTAAATGACCCTGCATTTGTAAATAAGATGAAAGATGGAGCACAGATATGCAATTGCAAGCATTCAAACTACTGCATAGCCAGAATGTACACATTAGAGATGGCTTGCCATTGTAACTTACAAGAAAAGATTCCCACAAAATTGATCAAAGAAATCAGTAAATTGGAGAAGCAGAATGGATACTAAATATGCACTTATCACAGGTGGAAGCTCAGGAATAGGGCTTAGCTATGCAAAAGAAGTGGTAAAATATGGCTTTACCCCTATTATTGTAAGCAATAGAGAACAAGAGGGAAAAGATGCAGCCAAAGAGATACCCGGTGCTATTGCCGTATATAAAGATTTATCAAAATATAATGCTGCTGAAGAGTTAATTAATGAGTATCCCGATATAGAATTATTAATAAATAATGCAGGAATATTTTTTTACAATGATCTACTCGAATGCAGTAAAGAAAGAATAGAAACAATTATTAACCTACATATAATCACAACAGTAAAACTATGCAGGCTATATGGAGAGCGAATGAAAAATAAAGGGAGAGGCATGATTATAAATATGTCATCAATATCTGCACATACACCATTTCCCGGTATATCTCTCTACGCTGCAACAAAATCATTCATAAGAACTTTTACAATTGCACTACATAGTGAACTTAAAGAGTACGGCATAAAAGTACTTACCGTTTCCCCGGGTGCAGTTGCAACCAATTTATATAATTTACCTCAAAACCTACAAAATTTAGGGGTAAAACTAGGTATAATCTACCTGCCTGATAAGCTAGCCGACAATGCAATAAGAAAACTACACAAAAATAAAAAAGAGTATATCCCCGGTGCAATAAACAGGCTTTTCTCTCCGTTTTACAAAATACTCCCTCAATGTATAAAACGCTATGCAAGAGAAAAAACTAAAAAACTAATGAAATAACAGATTATCAGTATATAAAACATATAAGTTATTATAAATTAAAAACGATTTAGATATATAACTAT
>CAZYQA010000375.1:0-2446 GCA_964649555.1 uncultured Muribaculaceae bacterium | reverse complement strand
GTTTTATGTTATGGGTTTCTGGATTTTCTTTTTTGAGTATTTTTTTCTGCCATTTATTGTCTAAATATAAAAACGCAGACAATCCTGCTATTACCAAAAAAGCAATAATACATATAATTATTAATGTCAAATTCATAATTTAAAAAGTCTTGAAATTTGCTACTCCGATTACCTTTGCTAATCCGATTACATCAAATTCTAAGCTGAGTTCATAGGGATAGTACCCCTCAGCTTCATTTGAAGATACACATTTAATGTATCCCTCTTTGTCGCTTGGTAAAAGTTTCTTTACTGCATACCCCTCATGTGTGGCGATAGCATAGACTTCTCCCCACTGTATATACCCGGCTTTCCACTCTCTGATACATACCCATGCTCCATTCGAGATTGATTTGTCGGTGTGTACGGTATCAATCATAGAACGCCCTTGTGCTTGGATAAACAAATCACCGTCTTTTGTCGGGATTTGTGGAACGTACATATATCCGCTTGCTTTGCTTTTCTCTAGCCCTTGACCAAACCCTACAAATGCGCCACAAGCAGCGGTTTCAATATCGAAGTATGGCACTCCTTTTTCTTTTGGAGCTATATTTATGCTTGATTCTCCTTTTAGCATCGAGCCTTCGCCGGTTAGTAACCACCCTGTGTTAAGGTCGGGATATTGCTTCGCAATGATTGTTATCTTGCTCGGCTGTATTGATTTTCTAATACTATCTACGTATGCGGATGATACTCCAATATCATTTGCAAACTTTTGCCTTGTAATCTTCTTATAAAGCAAATAATTTATAAGTCTTTCTTTTACAGTATTTTCCATATTATAATTATTTGTAACCAATCTAAATTACTCTGCAATGCTAATTTTATAAAGCATTTATTTTGTGTACTCAGCATTGCTTAGTATATTTGCATTGTCGGTTAAGGTTAAATATTAAAAACCTAACCAAAACTGATAATAAAGCAAACTTATAAATAAAAACTTATATATGCAAACAATTAATAAATTTCATTCGATAACCAAAGTGCTGCGCGCGATGAAAATCGGAGATTCAGTACAAGTCTCCGACAGAATACACACCAAATCGCAAATAAACGTAAGATGCTCGGAGATTAAAGGTAAATACGGACTTGTATACAAAACGGACACAACGACCAAAATAGGATTCACAATAATCACCAGAGTAAAATGATCGCCAGGCATCTTCGCTCAATTAGAAGGAATTAATAGATCAGAATTAATTAATGGGCTCTTGGAGCAATATTTTAAACAGGAGGGCGATTAACCCTCCTGTTTTGTATTGATCAAAGCGTCATATCCGCGTTCCACATCTTCGGCGAGTACTTTGGCGTATATCTGTGTCATCTGTATGTTGGAATGTGCAAGCATTTTACTTACTACATGGATGCCGACACCTTGATGAAGAGCCCATGTAGCAAAAGTATGCCTACCCATGTGATGTGTTAGAGGTACTTGTAACCCAACCATTGCACCGATTACCTTAAGGTGCATATTGCATCTCTGATTGGTGATTATATTCATTGAATAGTCATAGCGATTTAAAATATTAATTGCTTGGGGTAGGAGCTTAATGCTATATCGCGAACCTGTTTTTTGGCGTTCATCTATAATGAATTGACCTCTATCTGTTGTTATAATACTATCAGGTTCTATCTTAACTATATCCGAAAAAGATAGCCCGGTATAGCAGGCAAAAATAAACATATCGCGTGCTATTGCTATTTGTCCTGTAAGCGATAAATTTTCAATTTTATTACGCTCAAGCTCTGTTAAGTATTGAATTTTTTTACATTTGCCCTTATCAAGAGTAAAATCATCATAAGGATTAATGCTTATCAACTTAAGTTGCTTTGCTTCCCTAATATATGGCATCAATCGTTTATGGTAGTTATAGATTGAACTTTGCACTGTTAGTCCCTGGCGCACATAATCATCCCACATTTTAATTTTATCAGGCGTAAGGTCTGAGAATGATTTAATCTTCCCGAACGAGCGTAACTTCTTAGCGGTCATTCTGTGCATGCGCCTGGTTGATTCTCTTATTTGGCGTATCTCAATGCGACTGTCGAGCCAAGCCATAAAATCTGAATCGTCCTCCGTCTTTTGATTAGCAATAATAGAAGATATATCATATTTCCCATTCATTCCCTTAAGCTGACTCTCAATATCTTCAAGTTGAGCTTGAATTATAGAGTTGAGTTGATTGGCGTCATTCCGCCCGAATACCCGACCATTCCTCCACTGGTTAAGGTGAAGGGCTATACCAGTGGTAATATATCTTCTTTTATATTCGTGGGTAATATATATCTCTACGCGTGCTTTCTTTGCATTTGGAGAGTTGCTGTCTGTCGCAATTTTTTTTCTGTTGAATACTATTCCAACGTTTGGTTTCTTTTCCATATCATTTGCTACCTTTTTGCTACCATG
>CAZYQA010000374.1:1646-2453 GCA_964649555.1 uncultured Muribaculaceae bacterium | reverse complement strand
TAATTTTTCTAATATATCCGGATGCGGAGTATATGATATTAAATCTCCATTATAAAAGAATAATTTATCATAGCAGAAAGGTATTGTACATATCATTCCATAGAAGAATACCCATTTCATAACATGTATTGCTGAGTGACGCATCATTATTGGCCTAACTAATACAAGGTATAAGCTATATACAACACAACTTACCCCTACCAGTAGATCTCCTGAAATACTACCGGTCTGCCCCGCTACAGTAGGGTTCATACTTGTATAGAGAATGACAATAGCACCGCTCATACCTATAAATACCCCAATTGCTTTTTTATAAGTTATGGGTTCTTTAATTAAAACAGATGCAAAAATCATTGTGAGTATAGGTGTGCAGGTGCATATTAATGAGGCATCTACTGGAGAGGTGAGTGATAACCCCTCTAAAAATGATAGCTGATTGAATGAGGTGCCCAGCAGGCCACAGAGGAGTAGTCTTATATGGTCTTGTGTGTTGAATTTATGTTTGTTTTTTAGGAAAAGCCCAATTATAAAGAAGCCTAGAAAAGCAAAAGCAATTCTAAGCTGGCTTAGCCCCAGAGGATGCATATACTCCGGGATTATCATTCGTGATACAGAAGTGTTTAGTGCAAAGCAGATGTTTGCACATAATATAAATATACTTCCTTTAAGTTTTTGATTCATTCAATAGTCGTTTAGCTTTTTTCAGAGCAGGCAATATATGTGGGAAAATAAAATCTCTACCTATCTCATCTGCAAATCCAGATTTTATTAAATCTTTACCAATCTTATAATTTTCGCCGCGATTGT
>CAZYQA010000374.1:0-1636 GCA_964649555.1 uncultured Muribaculaceae bacterium | reverse complement strand
GTAACTCCACTCAATATCATTTTTACCCCCTCTTTCTTAGAGCGAATATATAAATTTTTTAGATTATTTAGCCCTGTTGAGTCCATAAAAGGTACTTTTCTCATGCGGATTATCCTTATTTTAGTATCTTTTTTGCCTAAATCCCTATCTATTTCATCAAGTTTGTTTGCTAATCCGAAAAAGAAAGGGCCATCTATTTCAAAGATCTCGATACCTTTAGGTATTTCAATATGTTCTATGTTTTGCAATTGAGCTAACTCATCATTTTCGGTTGAAGCTATATCATCTTCTTTTAATACTGTAATAGTTGATGTTTCAGATACTCGTTTTACAAATAATATAATGGCAAATACCAATCCTATTTCAATTGCTACGGTAAGATCTATTATTACTGTTAGGAAATATGTAATAAGTAACACTGCTATATCTGCTTTATCTCCTTTAAGTAAATATTTGAAAGTTCTCCACTCACTCATGTTGTATGATACTATTACTAATATAGCAGCTAAACATGATAGCGGAATATACACTGCATAGGGCATCAGAAACAAGAAAATTAAAAGTAAGACCAAAGAGTGAACAATTCCTGTAATAGGAGTTTTACCACCATTATTGATACTTGTCATGGTTCTTGCCATTGCTCCGGTTGCAGGCATACCTCCAAAGAAAGGTGTAACAATATTTGCTATTCCTTGCCCAATCAACTCTGTATTTGCATTATGTTTTTTTCCTGTAACGCCATCAGCAACCATGGCGGAAATTAATGATTCGATGGCACATATAAGTGCTATTGTGATTGCGGGCTGAAACATTCTTTGAATTATTTCCCATGTAATTTCAGGTGCTTGGGGTTTAGGTATTGCAACTCCACCTGCTAATTCAGGAAATTTACTCCCTATTGTAGCTATCTCTACTCCGAATACCGACGACATAATAAGAGCGATGATTGTTCCTACTAATATTGCAATAAGTGATCCAGGAACTTTGCGTGTTATTCTAGGCCAATATATTATTATCAGCAAGCATAATATGCTTAAAATGGTTTCAAATATATTTATAGTGTGAATATGAGAGAAATATGCTCCCCATTGAGGTATGAATTCAGTTGGCACCTTATCCATTTGTAGCCCAAAAAAGTCTTTAACCTGTGTGCAAAGAATAGTAGTTGCTATACCACTGGTAAAGCCAACTACAATAGGATAGGGGATAAATTTTATGATAGCTCCCAGCTTAAATACTCCCATAGCTATTAGCATAATTCCGGCGAGCACAGTTGCTACTATTAGCCCAGTCATGCCAAACTCTGCTACGATTCCAAAAATAATTATAATGAAAGAGCCTGAAGAGCCTCCAATTAGAAAGTTTGAGCCTCCAAAGAATGAAATTAAGAAACCTGCTACTACCGAGGTAATCAAACCCTGTTGTGGAGTTACACCACTGGCAATACCAAATGCAATTGCTAGTGGTAGAGCAACTATTGCTACAATTGTACCGGCTATCAGATCTTGTGTGAAAATTTCTTTATTGTAATTACCCTTTTTGAATAATTCAAGAATTTTAGGTTGAAATACTTCTTTAATATTAAAGTCCATTATTATATTGTTCAAAAACGGGGCAAATATATGCAAAATATGAC
>CAZYQA010000373.1:0-2455 GCA_964649555.1 uncultured Muribaculaceae bacterium | reverse complement strand
GAGGTGATGATTACTAATCTTAATACAGGGTATGTATCTATCTCAAATATTTCTAATGCTCAAGATGTGGAGCAGGATATTAATGAGTATAGAAATAATCTTAAAGAGGAGCATTTACTTAATTTATAAAATAATACTTACGGTTATTTAACTGGAACATATTATATGGATCTTGTGAGTGAGTGTGAGCATGTTGGAGATTTTATGATAAATATCTCTGAAGCTATCATTGAAATTAAATAGTTATTAAATATTATGCTAAAGAGGCTACATTGGATTTTCGTCTGAAGTGGCCTCTTTATGTATTTAAATTGAATATATTATGCGTTTAGTTTTTTTCTCGTTTTTTATTTTATTCTCTCTTACTTTTTATGGAGAAAATAAAGATTCATTGGCTGTTATTAATGCTGAATGGATTGAGAAGAGTGTGGATAAGGGTATCAGAGTGAAACAAATCCACTTTAAGGATAGTTCTCTTTTTAATTCTAACCAGTTTTTATCTGTTTTGGAGATTGAGCCAAAGGCTTTGAAGAAATATAGGTTTGCTGTATCGGCTTATGATACATTGGCTCGTACTTCTGCGTTTGTATCTGATAATGATGCTTTAGCTGGGATTAACGGCTCTTATTTTGCTTTCGGGAAGCCTTATAACTCTGTTGATTATATCAGGGTAGGTGGTGTAGAGCTTGCTCCTAATGATTATAAGGATGGAAATAAAAGGCTGTTTCATCAAGGGGGCGCCTTGGTAATTAATGATGGTTTGATGAATATTGCAGCTCCTGTGGGAGATTCTATATCTATTCTTTCTTGGGAGAAGGGAGTTAAAGCTCATGATATAATGACTTCGGGGCCGCTTTTGTTGTTTGATGGGATTGATATTCCGGGGAATAACACCAGCCATTATACGGCAAGGCATCCAAGGAGCGTTGTAGCTACCTTTAGCAATGGTATTGTGTGGCTTATTGCAATTGACGGAAGATCTAAAGAGGCTGCAGGTATGACCTTGGATCAGGTACGTAGTGTGTTTAAGTGGCTTGGGGCGAATTCTATTTTGAATCTTGACGGGGGTGGATCTACCGCGCTTGTGGTAGATGATTTGGGTGTAATTAATCACCCAACTGATAACAAAACATTTGATAATAAAGGTGAACGTAAAGTAGCTAATGCTGTTTTATTAATAAAAAGAAAGTAATATGGAAGTAATTGATTCTTTAGAAAAAAGACTTATAGAGCTATGTACATCTAAAAAAGTTTTAGGCGGAGAGCTTTTTATTGTGGAGGAGTTGGATGAGGTTTGGAAAAAGGATGCCCCAGAATATATGGTTAATGCTGTTCCGGAGATTAAGGATTATCCTAATGTTGCTATTGCTTGGGCTTGCTATTTCGGGCTTGGTGTTGCAACGCTCTGGGATGTTGATTGGGATAAATATAAAGATGAGGATCTTTATATTATGATTCGGGATAAGAGGGGTTTTGACCAGTTGGATGAGTATGTTACACAAGATCTTTTGGGTTGTGATGAAAAGGATGGGATGTTACTATCCGAGCTAATAGGGGAGTGTAGCGATATTGCACTTACGATAATTAGGAAAGAGGATGTTGAGCCTCAAAGTACTGAGGCATTTTATCTGTTTGCGGATATTACAAAGCTTTTTTTCAGGCTTGGGGTATCACTAGAACTTTACAGAATGGGATATAAATACCACAAGGTGGAAATCGGGAACTAAACCTAGGTGACCTAGCTTTTCTCTAAATTGATTATAAAAAACGACGACGTCGATATGGATAGCTGTACAAGGAATGTGGATTGTAAGGCGGTTGTTGTGTACGGCTGTGGGGCAAAGAGGTAGTTGAGGTGATAGCTGTACACGCTCATGGTATTAGAACTCATGTTTTGTGTACGGCTATAAAATGGTATTCATAAAAATGCTACCCCTGTACTAAAAACCCACTCTGCAGATATACTTTTGTGTACAGCTATTATTTTTGAAAGAAATTTACTTTTTGGCATACATAAGTCTCAATCATTTGCTTCTTTTGCAAAAAAAATACTATGCTGTATCATGTGTGTAATAAATCGGATTTGGTAATATTCAGAAGCGAAAGTGATTATTTTCTATTCATAAATAAACTGGCAATAATTTCAAATAAGTATTCAGCAAAAATCTTTGCATTTACTATTATGTCAAACCACTTCCATGTTGTAATAGAGTGTGAGGATGTTGATTTAGTTACTCGTAGATTGAAGCAAACATTTACTCAAAGCTGGAATAATAAATATGCGGGGAGCATTAAATTGTTTCATAAACTCTCGATAAGAGAGTTGACAACTAATAAAGAGTTAATAGATGCTATCAACTATACTCTTAAAAATCCACTCCACCATAGTGTAGTATCAAATATATTGCTTTATAAGTACTCGACAATTAATTACTATTTTACAAGTGAACGGAAT
>CAZYQA010000372.1:0-2471 GCA_964649555.1 uncultured Muribaculaceae bacterium | reverse complement strand
TATCGTCAACTTACAACTATGAGTGATAATAGTTTATTCGATGAAGCTATGAAAAAAATTAATAATCTAACAGAAACTATAGACAGTGCTAAACAATATTACGGAGATCTTTTTACCAGAGATTTTTATGAACTCAAGGAATTTAATGATAATTGCATGTATGCACAAAAAAACAATATAGGACAAGAGATATAATAGTAAGTATTCATATGTGCTAATGCAAAATGTTGTTAGATTGGTTAGTCATATTTTAAGGTTTAATTTATAAATTTGATATTATGAAGAAATTATTTTTAAGTTTAATTATTCTATTGTATTCATTATTGTCTTTTGGACAAGTAGATCAAAAAGTCGCTGATCTATTAAATAATGAAGATTATTTAGAGCTTAGACGTGTCTATCCGTCATTGAAGGAACAGATAGTCTATCCTATGCTTGGAAAGTTAAGTGAGGCGAGTATTTACCTTGCATTTAATGAAGAGCCTCAAAAAAGAATCGAGGCAATAGGAACGCTAATCAACAATTATGGAGCAGAGCTTGGGCTTGAGAATATTGCTGGATTTGTAGGATTTCTCTCATTGGAACTTGAAAAATTAGGACAGAATGATCAAGCGTTGAGTGTATTGGAGCAACTTATGACTGCTACCACTGATAAATCCATATTAGCAGGGCTCAGAAATAATTATAATATTGTTTCGGGATTGAGTAAAATACCACAAAGCGAACTGTTGCGTGATGCTAACAAATCGAATAAAATTAAATTTTCTGTCGATGTAGTAGGCGCAGATAGATTGTGGTATCTTCCTGTTGAAATGAATGGTACAGTAGAACCATTTATTTTTGACACAGGAGCTGCCGGATCATTCGTTTCTAAAAATTTTGCAAAAAAACATAATATTAAAATAGTGGCAGACTCTATTTTAATGGGAGGAGTTGGTGGAACAGGTTATGCAAGTCTTGGTGTCATTGATACTATAAAAGTAGCCAATATTGTCTATACAAATATGCCAGTATATATTGGTGATACTGAATATCCTAAAGACAGCATCACAATAGAAGCTGTTTTAGGAGTACCGTTTATGAAAGATGCTGGAGCGATTAAAATAGAGCCTAAAACAAACGAAATCACATTTATTGGAGAAAATAACAACAGTGAATATAACCTATCTAATGTTTCTCTATCTGGTAATCGTATGCTTATGGAGTTGTATTGTAAAGGCCAAAGGCTGTTAATGTTCTGTGATACAGGTGCATCTATTGGAGGGTGGATTAATGCACGAGTTCATCAGAATAACCCGACGCTATTAGATAATGTGGAGCAACAATCTAAAACAATTCCTTCAAGAGGATTTGCTGGCTCTGCTGACATCAAGACACAACGTATACCAGAAATTCAATTGAAAGTGGGTGATAATGAAAGAAAGTTTTCGGATTTTCAGTTGGTAGACCAATCTAACTGTGATGGAGAGCTTGGAGTTGAGTTTTTCAAACAGTGTAAAGAGGTGGTTATTGACCTAAATAAACTATATCTTAATATTGAGTAAAAATTATCTATACTAAGATACTAAATTACATTAATCCACAATACCTTTGTAGGTATTTGTATTATATTTTTCTTTAAAAGAATGTCTGTCACATCAGTGATATCATTATTAATTATCAATTTTTAACTAAAACGTTTTAAAGTCATGAAAAAGTTACTTAAAGAATCGTTAAACGAGAGGCTAGCTAGAATGGATAAGTTAGCTAACTCTGAATCTGCAGTGTTGCGAGGTGGTACAGACGAACTGCAAGCGTATCCTCAGTATACGGTGAATCTGCCACCAATTACATCATCACCTAACCCTTCGTATAAAATAAAACCAGCCGGAGTTGGTATTACTTACAGATTGCTGAATTCAACTTGCTAATGCAACTGAATTCTTTTTAATAATTTTGTTAAATTTTTCATTTGGCGTGAGGTATCCGAGCCTTTTACGAGGACGATTATTTAGGATATTCTCAATCCTTCTAATTTCTTTATCGGTTATCTCACTAAAATCAGCACCTTTTGGGATGTATTGCCTAATAAGTCCATTTATGTTTTCATTAGCTCCACGTTCCCAAGAGTGATATGGTTTGCAAAAATAGAAATTTATTTCTAATCCTTGTGCAATTTCCTCGTGTTTTGCAAGTTCTTTTCCATTATCAGCCGTAATCGTGTGTATTAAGTGTTTTACTTTTCGTAATGCAGACTTCGTCTTTTTAGCTAACGGGTCGGCTTCTTTTCCCGATAATTTGCGTATCCACACTATGCTCCGCTATTACGCAAAATAAAAAAGGATGCAACACTTGACATTAATAAATACACCTCTTTTTCAATTTCTCAATCAAAAGGCTGATGTTCCAAATTTGGAAATGGCTTATAATGAGTTTATACAAGAGGTTTGGAGTATATGCTGTGATTCAGAGAATGCTAAGACCATGGTTTT
>CAZYQA010000371.1:0-2484 GCA_964649555.1 uncultured Muribaculaceae bacterium | reverse complement strand
GGAAGTCAAAGATGTCCTTTCTATGATGCGGCTTGCGGTTAATCCCAAAGACACTCTCCTATTTTACTCAAAAAAAATTAGAAAATTGAATAAGCAACTGTTAATCCTGCCACAACAATTGATACCATACTCATTAATTTAATTAAAATATCTAATGACGGGCCAGTTGTATCCTTAAATGGATCTCCCACAGTATCACCCACTACAGATGCCTTGTGGGAATCGGATCCCTTTCCACCATGATTTCCATCTTCGATGAATTTTTTTGCATTATCCCATGCACCACCTGCATTAGCCATAAAGATCGCTAATACAATACTTGTGCTTAATCCACCAACCAATAAACCAATCACCCCCGCAACGCCAAAAATAAGACCTACAATAATTGGTACTACAATTGCTAATACGGAAGGTAAAATCATCTCTTTTTGAGCCCCTTTTGTAGATATTTCCACACATCTTTCATAATCCGGTGTTGATTCTCCTGTTAAAATACCAGGGATTTCTCTAAATTGTCTCCTTACTTCATTTACCATACTCTCAGCTGCTCTTCCAACTGCATTAATAGTTAATCCGCTAAAGAAGAATGACATCATGGATCCTAAGAAAATACAAACTAGTACAATAGGATTCATTAGGTTAATCTGATAATATCCTATAAAATCAAGAATATTTGCGCTAGCTATTTCCACCTGAGAGCCGTCAGGCATGATTAGTACCTTTTGTCCTATATGCTCAAATGCAATTTTAACCTCTTCAATATAAGAGGCCAATAATGCTAAAGCAGTAAGAGCTGCTGATCCGATAGCAAAACCTTTGCCTGTAGCAGCCGTAGTATTACCTAAAGCATCTAGAGTATCTGTTCTATGTCTCACTTCAGGCTCCATCTCACTCATTTGAGCAATACCCCCTGCATTATCAGCTATTGGTCCATAAGCATCAGTAGCCAATGTTATTCCAAGGGTAGATAGCATACCTACTGCAGCAATAGCAACACCATATAGGCCTGTTTGAATGTTTTGCGCTGTAAGGATATTTGCAACATCAAAATTTATGGCACATAAAAATGCTAAAATTATAGCCGATGCAATTGTGAATACAGGAATAGCTGTAGAGATCATACCTGTACCGATTCCCGAAATAATTACTGTTGCAGGGCCTGTCTCAGAGCTTTTTGCAATATAACGAGTAGGTGCAAAAGAGTGTGAAGTGTAATATTCCGTCACTTGACCTATTATTACTCCCGCAACTAATCCTATTATTACCGAACATGATAGCATTGCCCAGTTGGGAATACCTAGAATATAAAGTATTCCGAATGTTGAAGCTGCAATAAGAATAGCGCTTGTATTTACTCCTCTGGCAATTGCTTTCAATAACTGATTCATATTAGCACCTTCATTAGTTTTAACCATGAAAATACCAATTATTGAAAGAATTGTTCCAACGGCAGCTATTAACATCGGGGCTAATACAGCCTTAAATTGCATCTGCTCTCCCATTCCCATAAACGCCGCTGCTCCAAGAGCTGCAGCTGCTAAGATAGAGCCACAATAACTCTCGTATAAGTCTGCACCTAAACCTGCAACATCTCCAACGTTATCACCTACATTATCAGCAATTGCAGCAGGATTATGCGGGTCATCCTCTGGAATGCCAGCCTCAACTTTTCCTACCAGATCAGCTCCAACATCTGCTGCTTTTGTATAAATACCCCCTCCAACACGTGCAAATAGCGCTTGAGCAGAGGCTCCCATACCAAAAGTAAGCATGGTTGTAGTGATTACAATAAGTTTCTGTGGCCCTTCTGTTTCTATAAATTTATCAAGAATAATATACCATATAGATATATCAAGCAGGCCTAAGCCCACAACTACCAACCCCATTACTGCACCACTTCTGAATGCTACTTTAAGGCCGTTATTTAGTGATTGAGAAGCTGCATGTGCAGTTCTTGAAGCTGCATAAGTAGCAGTTTTCATTCCAAAAAATCCGGCAAGACCGGAGAAGATACCACCTGTAATAAATGCAAACGGTACCCAGTTATTTTGTACACCTAATCCGTACGATAGGTATGCAAAGAATAGAGCTAAAATTATAAATGTTATAATTACAACTTTGTATTGTTGTTTTAGATAAGCCATAGCACCTCTTCTGATATAAGATGCTATTTGTTTCATTCTATCATTTCCTTCGCTTTGTTTTTTCATGTTAAGAAAAAAGTAATATGCAAATGAAAGAGCTACGATTGAAACAGCGGGCACAGCCCAAAATAAGCATGAAGCTTGTTCCATAATTAGTTTTAAAAGTTTAAAGTTTATTATAAAGTAACGAGTTGGGCGCGATTCATTAGATAATTCAATGCTTTCATCACAAATTCGCCCACGCTAATGTATTAATTATTTTAATATCCTATCTCATTAAATTAAAAAAAGCGCAAAAAAATATTTTGCACTTTCATGGAGAATATGTTTATTTATAAAT
>CAZYQA010000370.1:276-2489 GCA_964649555.1 uncultured Muribaculaceae bacterium | reverse complement strand
TATTACTCTTAATGAGGTAAATAAACCAATGCAGGAGGTTCTTACGGCAATTACAAAAGCCACAGGTTATAAGTTTGTATATTCAAATGCTTTGAAAGAGATACAAACACCAGTGACAATTAATTGTTCTGATGCCAACATAAATAAAGTGTTGGATATTCTATTCAAAGATAAGAAAATCAGTTATAAGATTGAGGGTAAAAATATTGCTCTTACTCCGGCGAATATTGCTCCTAAACAAGAGATGCCATCTAAAATAGAGGGTATAATTTCTGACGACCAAGGAGAACCGCTTATTGGTGTTGCTGTAAAAAACAATCGTACAGGGGAATATGTGGCTTCTGATTTAGATGGAAGATATTCTATAAAGGCTCAATCGGGTGATGTTTTATTATTTACATCGATTGGTATGGCAAATAAAGAGGTTGCTTTTAATGGAAAGTCTCAAAGATTAAATGTTGTGTTAAACCCCGATGTTGTTGCTTTAGAGGATGTTGTGGTAACCGGTTACCAGACACTCTCTAAGGAGCGTTCAACAGGTTCTTATGCTGTTGTTACATCTGAGAAGATAAATACCAAAATGCAAACAAACATTATGGATCGTCTTGAAGGCGCAGTAGCGGGAATGAATACAAATAGAGGTAAGATACAAGTTAGGGGTGTATCAACTCTTGAATCAGCTTATGCTACCCCATTATATGTTGTTGATGGTGTCCCTTTTGAGGGTGAGCCTGGTACAAATTCATCTATATTAGATGTAATTAACCCAGCGGATATTGTGAATGTTACAGTGCTAAAAGATGCTACAGCTGCATCTATTTATGGTGCTCGCTCTGCAAATGGTGTAATTGTTATCACTACCCGTAGCGGACAGGTTGGTAAAACAAAAGTGAATTATAGTGGTTCTGTAAATTTTCAAGGACTTAGAGATAGAGAGTATGATAATAAGATGACAAGTAATGAGCTTATTGATTATATGCTTATGGTAAATAATTCACATGGTGGATTGACCAGAAGTAAGGATAATCAATGGCAACATGATGTTCAGACTCTTATATTGGATTTGAGAGAGAATAAAATCACTAATGATCAATTTAATACTGCTCTAAAACCTTATAGAGAGAATGATAGGTATGATCAAGTTGTTGAAGAATTTCTTAGAAAAAGAAGAGTGACTCAACAACATAATCTAGCATTTAGCGGAGGAGCAGATATATATAAATATATGATCTCTGTGAATTATACAGGAACTTCTCCTTATGAAAGAGCTCAACAAGAGAATCGTCTTGGATTTAATTTAAGAAATACATTTAATTTTTATAAATGGTTACAAGTAGATGCCGGAATTATGGGTAGTAATGTAACTAATGATTATGATAAGGGCATATTGGGAATGAGCTATTTAAATGGTGGCCCATCATCTTTCTTTATGTTAAGAGATGAAGCAGGAGATCCATTGCAAATGTATGCAATAGGTAGCCAGTATAAATCACAAAAAGAGATTGACAGATTAAAATCTATAGGTTTGCAAGATGAAACGTTTATACCTCTAAATCAACTAGGGAATAAACATTATAGCTCTAAATCTAATTATTTGAATATTAATATTGGTGCAAAATTCAATATTATTGAGGGTTTAACAGCTTCTGTGAGATTCCAAACGGAGAGAACAAATGCTTATACTAAGCAATATAATAGCAAAAATGCTTATGAGGTGAGAAGAATGATAAATGATGCTACTCAAACTAATAAGCAAGGTGTGCATACTCATAATATCCCTCTAGGAGGAACAATTTTACAAAGAAACCTTGAGAACTATTCTTATACCGTAAGAGGCCAGATAGATTACAATAAAAACATCAATAAAGATAATGCAATACAGGCATTAGCAGGTGCTGAGGTTAGAAAGGTAGTTACCAATGGTAATGGCTTTTATAGATTGGGATATGATGATAATAATCTTGGATATAGTGAATATAATGCACTGGGCTTAACTCAGTTAATTTCGGGAACACAAGCAATAAACGGAAATTTTAGTTTTGATGACCCATTTGATATAACAAAAAATAGAGTTCCTGCTATCACAATGACAGATAATAGATATGTGTCATTATATGCAAATGCTTCTTGGAACTTCAAAAGCAGATTATCTGTTACAGGCTCTATCCGTATGGATCAATCAAACTTGTTTGGTACAGATCCAAAATATCAAT
>CAZYQA010000370.1:0-266 GCA_964649555.1 uncultured Muribaculaceae bacterium | reverse complement strand
TAATTGCAAAATTAGATAGGAATAACTACTATACCAATGAGCCTAATATGTACATATCATCCCCTCCAAATAATCAATTAAGATGGGAAAAAACAGGTGTGTTTAATATTGGTGTAGACTTTAATATGTTTGGAAACAGACTAAACGGATCCATAGAGTATTATAATAAAAATACAACGGATTTACTAGGTGCATTCTCAATAGACCCCACTTTGGGATGGGATTCTGTAAATATGAACTTTGGAAGTATGTATAATAGAGGAGTA
>CAZYQA010000369.1:0-2489 GCA_964649555.1 uncultured Muribaculaceae bacterium | reverse complement strand
TTAGGTAAGAAATATTTGATTTTGTTGAAAATATCAACAGGATTTTTATATTTTTGTGTAAAAATATAAGTTAAATAATGAAACTAAATGTTCCCAGTTTTTTAAATAAAATCAAAGATAATAAAGGTGTTATATTGCTAAAGAATAAATATCTCTTGGCTTCTTTATTTTTTATTATATGGATATTATTTATAGATACTAATAATTTATTTAATTTTTATTCAAATATAAGGACAGTAGTATTGCAGGAGAGGCAAAAAAAATACTACCAAGAATCTATCAAGCATATTGATGATAGATTAAACGAGCTTAGTTCCAATAGAGATAGTCTGGAGAAATACGCCAGAGAACGCTACCTGTTCCATGAATCGGATGAGCATGTATATATTGTAGAGTAACACAAATCAGCAAACAAACACAACAACATAAAACAACAATTATGAATTATAATATTAGTGACATTAATCCTTTAGTGGCATATCTACAGAAGCCCAAAGAGGAGTTCACAAAAGCAGACATTATCAGATATGTTTGCGAGAATGATATAAGAATTATCAACTTCAGATATGCCGGCAATGACGGACATCTTAAAACATTAAATCTTCCTGTATTAAATCTTCAGTATTTAGAGAGTATCCTTACTTATGGCGAGAGAGTTGACGGATCGAGCCTTTTCCCATATATCGAGGCTGGCTCAAGCGATTTATATGTTGTTCCAAAATTTAGAACAGCTTATATCGATCCATTTGCTGAGATACCTACGCTTGGTTTAATGTGTTCATACTTTACAAAAGATGGTTTACCATTGGAGTGTTCTCCCGAATATACCCTTATAAAAGCGCAAGAGGAGTTTAAAAAAGCTACGGGATACACTTTTGAGGCAATGGGTGAATTAGAGTTTTACGTAATAGGTGAAGCTATCGATTTATTCCCTACACCAGATCAAAAAGGGTATCATGAATCATCACCTTTCTCAAAATTTGGTGATTTCAGATGCGAAGCAATGAATCTGATTGCTAAAACAGGTGGACAAATAAAATATGCTCACTCAGAGGTGGGTAACTTTACACTTGATGGTAAAATTTATGAGCAAAATGAGATTGAGTTTTTAGTAAACCCAATTGAATCTGCTGCTGACCAACTTTTATTAGCTCAGTGGGTACTTAGAACTCTTGCTTTTGATTATGGCTTAGAGCTTACTTTTGCACCTAAAATTACTACCGGTAAAGCTGGTAGCGGATTACACTTTCATACAAGAATTGTAAAAGATGGCAAGAGTGTAATGATGGATAATGGAGTATTAAGTGATGTTGCGAGAAAAGCTATTGGAGGCTATATGCAATGTGCATCATCTATCACAGCTTTTGGCAACACTAACCCTACATCTTATTTCAGATTGGTACCTCATCAAGAGGCACCAACATCAATTTGCTGGGGAGATAGAAATAGAAGCGTACTAGTGAGAGTTCCACTTGGATGGACTGGTAAAACTAACATGCTTCAAATCGCTAACCCACTTGAAACTGCTAAGCTAAATATTCCTGATAAGCAAACAGTTGAGCTACGTTCTCCGGATGGATCAGCAAGTATCTATTTAACAATGGCTGCATTATGTGTAGCTGCAAGATTAGGTATAGAGGAAAAAGACTCATTAGAAATTGCTAAAAAATGCTATGTAGATGTAAACATCCATAGCGATGAGAATAAAGACAAAATGATGTCTTTAGAGCAATTACCAGCTTCATGCTACGAATCGGCTCTATGCTTAGAGAAAAACAGAGGTTACTACGAGGCAAAAGGGGTATTTGATCCAAAACTTATTGATGGTATGATTAAACAACTAAAATCTTACGATGATCAAAACATCAGAGAAATGGTAGCCAAAGATCCAAAACTAATGACAGAATTAGTTAATAGATTTATTAACTGCTAATATATTGCGCCTTTGCTAGGTTACCTAACTTAGCAAAAGGCGCAACTTTTAAAAACGCGCAAATGAATATCAGATGTTTATCATATGCAGTTGCGCGTTTTTTCTATTTAGGTGACCTAGCCCTCTCGATAATCTCATTAGGAAAGTTGCATATTTCTAAAATTGAAATGGCATTTTTTACATATTTATTTCCTTCTTGAAGTTTGTAATTAAAAATTAACTCCCCATTTAGTACTTCCTCTTTAAAATGATATGCACTATAGTTTTCATCCAAATCATTTATCAGGTCAATATCGTGTGTACTAATAAAAACTATATTGTTTTTATATTTAGAAATATACTCCAAGAGAGATTTTGATATAGCTATTCTTTCAGCGCTATTTGTCCCTTTTAAAATTTCATCTATCAATATAATATTAATATATTCTTCTTGCGTATCTACCTGATCTATAATCTCCTTTATTCTTAATACTTCAGCAAAATAAAAACTCTTACAATTGAGTAGATCATCTTCAACCCTAATAGATGTAAGCAACTTTGACTTCGGAATAATAAA
>CAZYQA010000368.1:0-2490 GCA_964649555.1 uncultured Muribaculaceae bacterium | reverse complement strand
AATAAATACATATATTCGGAAATCCTCCTGTATCTGTTATATTGTGAAAAATAATGCCACCAAAGCGATGTCTAATAATATAATCTTTCACTCTCTATTGGATATGGCATCTATAGATACAAAATATTTAGATTCTACATTGGCCGTATCATCTAAATTATTTGAAGAGAAAAGAAGATATTATCTTAATGATCATGATGGTGCAACTCCTGTAGATATGATTGAATTTAAGATATTAGATATAAATGAATTTAATAAAAGAGGTTTAAAATTGAAAATTTATGAATAAAACACAAGAATATACTTTTACAATCGTTGTTCCATTTTATAACGAAGAAGACAATATTAAACGTTTAGAAGAGTCTATTTTGGAGTTTATTAATCAGTCTGATGTGAAATCATGTGCTTTATTTGTAAATGATGGCTCTAAAGATAGCGGACAGAAATTAGTGGAAGAGGTTTGTGCAAAGCATGATTGCTTTTTCTATCTGGATTTAAAGAAGAATATTGGATTAAGTGGAGCTTTGAAGGCAGGTTTTGATTATTGTTATTCACCTTTTGTAGGGTACTTGGATGCAGATCTTCAAACAACCCCTATGGACTTTAATAAGCTGCTCCCTTTTGCAGAAGAATACCCTTTGGTAATAGGTATCAGAGCAAATAGAAAAGATTCGGGATTTAAAAATCTACAATCTAAAATTGCAAACGACTTTAGAAGGAAGATGACTGGTGATGATGCTGTTGATACCGGATGCCCTTTGAAAGTGTTGCAAACTAAGTATGCTAAAAGGATCCCTATGTTTACAGGTATGCATAGATTTTTCCCTGCATTAATATTATTGCAAGAGGGTGGAAAGGTGAAGCAAATTCCTGTAAGCCATTTCCCAAGAATGGCAGGTGTTTCTAAGTATAACTTATGGAACAGATTAATATCCCCTCTAAAAGATTGTTTTGCATATAGATGGATGAAAAAAAGATATATAAATTATAATATCCAAAATAGTAAAATATAATTAAAGGCTTTTTAATATATGCTTTCTTCTTTTTTAATTATTTCTATAGGACTGATAGCTCAATTATTATTCTCTGCAAGAATTCTTATCCAATGGATAATGTCGGAGAGGGCAAAGAGGGTCTTATCGCCAACTATATTTTGGGTATTAAGTATCATTGCATCTGTCTTGCTTTTCTCTTACGGATGGTTAAGAGATGATTTTGCTATTATGCTTGGGCAATGTATCTCATATTATATCTATATATGGAATCTGCATGAAAAAGGGATATGGAAAAAAATCCCTATTGTTGTGAGAAAAATAGTTGAGTTTTTCCCTTTGGCAGGGCTTATTTATATTGGGTTTAATTGGGATATTCTATATATAGAATGGTTCAAAAACGAGGATATTCCTTTGTTGCTTCTTATTTATGGAGCTGCCGGGCAGGTTATATTTACTCTAAGATTTATATATCAATATGTTTATTCTCACAAGCATGGAGAGTCTTTATTACCACAAGGTTTTTGGGTTATAAGCCTTATTGGATCTATGATAATTGTCTCTTATGGGGTATTCAGACTAGATCCTGTAATTATACTTGGCCAGTCATTTGGATTTGTATCATATATAAGAAATTTAGTAATATTGCATAAATCTAAACGAATCAACAAATAATATGAAGTTAAGACACATTATAATACTCCTTTTTATTTCTATTGTCCCGTTAATTATATTTAGAGATTTTACTCCCAGTAATGAGCTAAGATATTTGAATATTGCTGATGAGGCTATTGCTAATGGAAATATTTTTGCATTTTATGATCATGGTGCACCTTATGCAGATAAACCCCCTTTGTATCTGTGGATTGTAATGTTAGGTAAACTGCTTTTCGGGGAGCATATTATGTTATTTGTAGCCCTTTTCTCTGTGATTCCGGCTCTTATTACAATCTCTGTAATGAATAAGTTTACATCTGCCTATCTGAGAGATAATCAGGTGAAGAGTGCCTCATTAATGCTATTTACATCTGCATTTTTTCTTGCAGCATCTATTGTATTACGGATGGATATGTTGATGACAATGTTTATTGTCTTGTCGCTATATGTATTTTTTAGGATGTATAATGAAACCAAGGAGAATGGTAAACCTTCAAGAAAAGATAGGATACTGCTCCCTGTGTACATTTTTATGGCAATATTCTCAAAAGGTGCAGTTGGAATATTAGTTCCGTTAATGACCATATTAATATTCATTGGTATTAATTCCAGTAGCTTAAAGAATTTCTATAATCAGATATGCAATTATCTCGGATGGAGAACATGGGCTATATTATTTGCTTTATGCTCGGTTTTTTATGATGAAAAGCATCAACTGCCCTATTAATTGTTTGATGAAATAATAAATTATTCAGATACTCTTTTCCTCCATCAAACCATACTCCTGTAAACCTTCAAGAAAAGATAGGATACTGCTCCCTGTGTACATTTTTATGGCAAT
>CAZYQA010000367.1:0-2502 GCA_964649555.1 uncultured Muribaculaceae bacterium | reverse complement strand
ATTTGAAAGAAATATTAAAACAAATTAATCCAAATGGCAACAGTAAAAATTAAATTTAGAGAATCAACAGCGGATGTTAATGCAGGTAAAATTTATATGCAGGTAATCCATAATCGTGAGGCAGCAACTATAAAAACAGCTTTTAAAATTTCTACAGAACAATGGCTAAATAAGGCTTTATTATCTTATGGGAAAGTTGATAGAACAGTTAAAAATCTAGGCAAATTCAGAACAGCAGAAACTTATACAAGTATTCTAAATAGCTTAAACTATACCGAGAGGTTATAGATATAGAACTCCATAATATCAATGGGGAGGTAGTTAAAAGCTATTTTTCTTTTTACACTCGTGGTATGTCTTTTATAGATATGGCTCATTTGAGAAAAAAAGATTTGCAAAACGGCATCCTTAGTTATAGTAGAAGTAAAAATACACCTATTTCTGTAAATCCTGGAGGGATGGTACACGATAATAAAAAGACGACACAAATTTATCAATCATAAAAAACTGTTATACGACAATCTCAAGACCCTTAAAAGTAGTTGTGGTTATTGTAACTTTTGATTTAAGATCTTCGGGCAGAGGTAGATTCAAATAATCTGCTGACTGCTCGCTATGTATTGGAATAATGGCAAGGCGTGGCGAAGTCATTTCACATAAGCTCACAAGGCACTTTCTTGTAGCATGACCACTCGTGTGAAGTCGCTCTATATTCTCACCAAAACTTTCTAAATACTCTATATGATATGGATTTCGTGTTGATTCCCTATCAAGGTATCCTCCCCACAATGAGTATATTACAGCCCTCTGTATTTTGGATACAGTATTTGTCACAAGATCGGTAAATCTCCAATATTTGCCAGTTTTATATTGATTTGGACGTACTAGCATTGTGAACCCTTTAGCATTCATTTCGTCAAGAAGTCCATTTTTAGGAAAAACTGTAAGTTCTTCAAATCTAAACAATTCAGAGTATGAGCCATTATTAGCTGTAAAAACATCTAATATGTCTTTTTGGTATCTATCGCACACAAATAGACGTCCTTTTGGGGTTGCTGAATAGATAGTTGCAAGCCTATCCATATCTGTTGACGAGCATATGACAAAATTATATTTATGATTATTTAATATATCCTTTAACTCATATTTCAAATCTACTTCGTGTTTTACCTTCTCATTTGCTCTACCAAGCATCGTTCCTTCAATAATTAATACATCAACCTGCCCTATATATTTTGGGACAAACTGTTCTAAGCCTTTACCAAGATAACCATGATCACGAAAATCGCCTGTATGTAATACTTTTTTACCCTCTGCTTCAATAAGTAGCATATATGCATCAGCTGCAGAATGGCTTACTAAAAATGGAGTGATTGTAATATCACCAATCTCTATCTTCTGCATCACGTTATATGGTATAAGCGTTTCATAATCTTCAGGGGATTGACTAGGGAGATATTTAGCTTTTATCTGAATAATCTCTTTTGCAACCTTGCCAATATACTGCGGTATCTTCTTTGGCACATACTCCATCAATCCCACATGATCACCATGATAATGAGTATAAAATATTGTATCTATACCATCAGTTAGGTTCTTAATAGCTTCAGTGGTTGCTAAATTATCATTCGTTTTGCCCTCGTTATCTGGCAAGTTTAGACCTAAGTCAATTAAGATGTGAGTAGTAGAGGTTGCTATCTCTGTGATACAACCTCCAATTTGATCTATTCCTCTATGGATTTTTATTTGCATAGCACAAATGATTTACTGTTTAAAACAATTCTTTGTATTGATTCATCTACTCTTTGAGCCTCTTTTTCAAACTCCGCTTTCTGCTCTTGTTCGGATTTGGATTCTTTTTTTGAATATGTAAATGCAAATACCAATTTTGGCGATTTTAATTTGATGCTAAGATTCATTGGAAGCAGCCCTAAATCCTGTTTTTGTCTTAATAGAAAATTCATCTCACTCATAAACTGAGAGTAATTCTTCTCAATACTGCCTTTATAGCATTCATAATGATCGTCTAATCCAGAAGGATTATAAAGGGCTTTTGTTCCAGTCTTTAATTCAATAACAACAAGTTGCCCACTTTGACTATCAATAGCAATTATGTCAAATCTCGGTTTTTTATTACCTAGTCTTCCTGTATACTTGAAGTCACTATTATCACTCACCTGATATTCTACATCAATGACAATATAATCATTGCTAAGTTTTCGATTCATTAAACATATTTGTTGTTGATCTTTTCTTTCTCCTTCGGTTAAATTCAAAGCTTGCCAATATTTATTCATTTCTACTTTAGCTGCATCAAAATACTCTTTATAGCTCCCATCTTTAAGCAGTTGAGTTAGACTCTTCGCTTTATTTTTGAACTCATTATACCTAATTTCATCACGTGGTATATTTTTTTTATTGTTTCCCCTTATTAGCTCCGTGCTTTTTCTCCTCACATTATTTTTATCATATAGAGGATCTTGATAAAATGTATATAGTACT
>CAZYQA010000366.1:0-2515 GCA_964649555.1 uncultured Muribaculaceae bacterium | reverse complement strand
TTAATGAGTATGCGCCATTTTTGTCGTATGATTTCTCTATTAAATGGATTAAAAAAGGATTTTCATTAAAAAAAGAGCCTGCATTAAAATTACAGGCTTGGAGATATGGCAGAAGTGATATTTCTAACCCAATTTTTATAGAAAATAATTCTAAGATTAAGTATTATTATTTAGATAATTTGAACAAAACATATTGGTTTGCTTTTAATAATGATAATGAAAGAGCAACTTTAGTTAAGGAATTAGAAATAATTAAAGGTTGATTTATATTTATAAGATAATTTAGCTTTTTAGTAATATTTTAAAAGTTGTAATTCAAAGTAATTAACTTTTTATTATTTTTGTGAAAATTATTTTTGATTATGATAACAGAACAACTTATATCTCCTAAAAGCATTGTTGTAGTTGGTGGATCGGATGATACAACCAAACCGGGCGGCAATGCATTAAGAAATTTAATTCAAACTGGTTACAAGGGCAAAATTTATGTAGTTAACCCTAAAAGCGAGTCGGTTCAAGGGCAAACAACTTTTAAATCAATAGATGAACTACCTCCGGTTGATTGCGCAATTTTAGCTATACCTGCACAAATGTGTGAAAAAGCAGTTGAAGATCTTTGTGAAAAAAAGTTTTGTAAAGCTATTATTATATTCTCAGCAGGGTTTAGTGAAGATTCTCACGAAGGTGCAATCATTGAAGAGAAAATCGTAAAAATCGTTAATAAGTTTGATGCCTCACTTATAGGCCCAAATTGTATTGGAATCATTACACCAAACTATGCAGGTGTATTTACTCAACCTGTTTCTAATGTTTCAAAAGATGGAATTGATATAATTTCAGGATCTGGTGCAACAGTGGTATTCATCATGGAGGCTGCTATTGAGCATGGGTTAAATTTTTCTCATGTATTTTCGGTAGGAAACAGCGCTCAGATTGGTGTAGAAGATGCTCTTAAATATTTAGACGAAACTTATGTTCATGGTGTAAGTTCACCTGTGAAATTATTATATATAGAGAGTATAAATAATCCGCAAATGTTATTAAAGCATGCAAAGTCTTTAATTTCGAAAGGTGCATCAATTGCAGCGGTAAAAGCGGGATATAGTGAGGCAGGTAGCAGAGCAGCTTCATCGCACACAGGAGCTTTAGCTTCACCTGATATGGCGGTTTCTGCTTTATTCAGAAAAGCGGGCATTATAAGAGCGTATAGCAGAGGTGAGCTTGTAAATATTGCATCTGCTCTTAAATTTAATAAGCCAAAGGGTAAAAATATTGCGATTATCACTCATGCAGGTGGTCCTGCTGTAATGCTAACAGATATACTTTGCTCAAATGGCGTTGAGATACCTAAAATTGAAGGAAAAAAAGCACAAGAGCTTCTTTCTAAATTATTTCCAGGATCTTCAGTAAGTAATCCTATCGATTTTCTTGCTACCGGTACAGCTCAACAATTATCGGATATAATAGATTCTTGTAATAATGATTTTGATGTTGATTCTATGGCAGTAATATTTGGAAGCCCTGGATTGACAGATGTTTCCGGTGTGTATGATGTGCTATTAGAAAAATTAAAAGATACAAAAAAACCAATATACCCTATTTTACCATCAGTTTATAATGCCAAAGATGCTATTGAATCGTATCATAATAAAGGAGGAATCTCTTTTAATGATGAGGTGTCATTTGGTAGTGCCTTTGTTAAGATTATCAATACACCTGAAATTGAGAAAGAGATTGAGACACCTGCTGTGGATGTTGATATGATTAGGAGTGTTATTGATTCTTCAGAAAATGGGTATTTGAGCCCTGATAAAGTGCAAGCATTACTAGATGCAGCAGGAATCAACAGAGCTAAAGAGTTCGTAACAAATTCAATTGAAGAAGCCTTGGATGCTGTACATGAAATTGGATACCCTGTTGTAATGAAAGTAATTGGCCCTGTTCACAAAACAGATGTGGGAGGAGTTTCCTTAAATATTGCTGACGATAATACAATGGCATTGGAATTTACCAGGATGATGAAAATTAAGGATGCCACAGGAATTTTAATTCAGCCAATGTTGAGTGGTACTGAGATATTTATAGGTGCGAAAAAAGAGGGTAAATATGGCACATTAATTATGTGTGGCCTAGGTGGCGTATTTATTGAAGCGTTAAAAGATGTAAACCAAGAATTGGCTCCAGTTTCTAAAAAAGAGGCTGAAAGAATGATTAAGAACCTAAAAGGCTACAAGATTATTCAAGGTGTAAGAGGGCTTGAAGGTGTTAATGAGATGCTATTCAATGAGGCAATCAGAAGAGTCTCTGCTCTTTGTGTTGCAGCTCCTGAAATTGCGGAAATGGATTTAAATCCTCTTCTTGGAAACTTTAAAACGGTTACAGCAGTGGATGGAAGAATACGTATTGAAAAATAATTATAAGCAATTTGGGCTTTTTAATTATATTTTGTAATAATTTATCAAATAATATTTAATGTTTAAAAGATTTTTTACTAAATTCGTGGCCGCTTACAGTT
>CAZYQA010000365.1:0-2515 GCA_964649555.1 uncultured Muribaculaceae bacterium | reverse complement strand
TACATTAATATAATATCAGAATCTAAGTCATCAAAAAACAAATCCTTATCATTACGAAATCGCTTAAAACTTTTCAGTGTCGCTTTATAGGTTTCAGATGTACGATATTTAGCCCTTTGTTCTAACTGTATAATAAGATTTTCCATAAAGCTAAATAAAGAAAACTTATTAGCTCCTTTCTGAAAATTAGAGATTATATCATCACTACTGAAAGCTGTTTTACTCAGTTCTAATTGTTTGATAATAATCTCCAAACATTTAATGTCCCAAGCAATTCCTTCATGATTTATTATTATTGACTGCCAATCTTCTTCGTAACATCTGAATTTAGATTTTAATTGGCGAACTACACGATTTTGTATAATTTGATAGTAAATATTCCCCTGTTTACCTACTATGTTTGATGGTCTATATTTGATTTTGATACTTGCCATATTTTATATTTATAATTTATTTATTACATCCTCCTACCTTTTCTCTTCCGAAGCATAGCTTTTTTCTTTTCAGCATTCTGAAATTCTTGTTCTAATGGGTCATAATTACTACTACTTGTATCCATCACACTACCTAACAATGCAAATCCACCAGCTACGCTTTCTGCTATTCCTCCCTGAGAATGATGATTGTTATTCTCTGTATTCGGGATTTCTTGTGTAGAATTGCCATTCTCATATTTGGGTATATAAGCATTACCTTTTTGACTTGCAGGTATCTGCCCATAATGATTAAAGAATGAATAAAGCCCAAATTCACGACCTATCTCTGAAGCCTTAAAGGTTTCTCCTTGATATGAAAATCTAATTCCATAAGTTTCACCTTTTTTGTTCTTTACGTTCTCTACTTTTACTCCTTGTTTTCGCATATTAAGCACAAATTCTTTAGGAGATTTTGTAGCTTTAAGCGTTGAATAAGATATTTTTTGAAGTTCTAATTTTATCTTATTTCTATTGGTTTTAGTTTTTTCGTTAGTGTAGTTTTTCTCAGCTCTTACTTCTTTAGCTATGGTTAAACCACGCTCTCTACTAATTTCTTCAGCTACTTTTGCTGAACGATTACTTACAAAACCTGTTTTATAAACTTCAGCTCCAATATCCATACGATTAGCTACTAAGTGTATGTGTAAGTTATCCGTGTCTTTATGGCTACAAGCTATCCACTGATGGTTTTCTAATCCCATACGCTTTGCAAAGTCATTGACTATGCTTTTAAGTTTAGCTCCATCAAGATTCTTCTCATCTTGTGGAGCAATGCCAATTTCAAAACGCAAATATTTGTTCTTACATCTACTGGAGTAGCTATTTATAGCTTCCATTTCTAATAATATTTCATCTGGTTTATCACTTATGAGCAAATTAGAACTTACAATATCCTTCATTTTACCTTCACGCATAGCGTAATCTAACATTTTTCCTCCATGAGCTATGGCTTTGCATTTTGCTATCATCTGTAAAATAATTTATGAATTAGTGGTTTTAATTTCTTCAAGAATAAATCTATCTCACAACATAGATTGGGGTCTTGATATTTGATAAAATTACTTATCTTGATGAAATTGCTATTGTAATTAATGAGGTATCGTAGATACAATTTATCTTCATCGGATAACTTAGGTTTCTGTTTAATTTCACCTGTAAGAGATTGTCTTCGGCAATATTCTGACAGTCCATAACCTGCACTTTTGGCTCTTGCTTGAATGATATTTTTATCCTCAATAGAGCATCTAAATTTGATATACGTTTCTTTCATATATTCTTTAAATTGAAAAATTAAGAGTCGAGAACGGAGTGATTGCTCCCACGCTCTAAAAGTGTGGCAAGAATCAGTTTGTGACCACAAACTGACGTCTTGCAAGTAACTTTCATTATTATCTATTGGGAGTAACTATAAGCCGATGAAATATAGATTATTATAATACATTCATTATAGTCACTCACTCCACTATATTTAAAGTTTTTTCCACTTCTCAATATCTTCACGATATGTAGATAGATGTTGCATAACTAGGTTCTCAATAAATCCTGATGCACTCATTTTCTTCTCTCCTAATTTGCGAACGACATCGTCTAATTCATCTCTAAGTTCACTGCTTATAAAGACTGGTTTTCTATCTTGAATCTTAGGAACTATTAGATAATCCTGTTTGTATTCTTCAAGTGATAATTTCCTTTGTTTAGCACTAATCCTTGTTGCCATTGGAGCATTAATATTTGGGGCAGGTTCTGGTGTTACAACTGCTGCTGATTTTTCTGCTGTACTTGGAGTTATTTGTGTGTCATTACCATCAATTGGCTTAAAAGCTACACTAGTTTTTTTGCCACTATAATTATGATTACCATAATCTAAACCTAGTACTTCTTTTAAGAAAGCATCTTTTTCTAATTCTGTTCTGAGTTCATTTTTCTTTTCCATTACTACAATTATTTTAGTTATTTAATTCAGTGTAATAGCTATCCTTTAGCCATTACACTGAGCAAAGTAAATGATAAGATTTGGTATGATAATCATAGTTGAGCCT
>CAZYQA010000364.1:0-2532 GCA_964649555.1 uncultured Muribaculaceae bacterium | reverse complement strand
TGTAAAAGATAAATGGCAAGATAAAACCTTAAAAGCTTTTGAGGCTGTGATGGATGAGCAACAATATATAAAATACCTTAAACTTATTGGTAAAGGTAAGGAGTACAAGAAGGGGAAAGATGGCCTTTATTATAAAAAGGCACCAAAAAAATAGTAATTAATCAATTCTATAGAAATATGGTTTGCGGTTTTTGAAGTATCCCAGATACTTAAAGCCGCATTCTTTTATTATATGAGCATATCTCTCAAAATCGGCTCCCAATCTTGATAAGTCGTGCGAATCTGAGCCAAGGCTCACTGCTTCTGCTCCAAATTCTTTTAATCGTTTGAGAATATTAATATCCAGGATAGGTTTGAATCCATTATGCTCAATATAAGATTTGGTATTTACCTCTAATAGTTTTCCATTATGAGCAATGAATTTAAGGATAGGATCAAGATAATCTCCATATTCTCTTAATGTTATATTTTTCTCAGAATCTTTGTAAGGGGAATATCTTGCTATATAATCAAAATGCCCAAGTATGTCAAAATCTTGATACTCTTGTGCAGTTTGAAGCATAATTTCCAGTGTTCTGCTATAAGCTTCTTTGCTGGATTTATCAATATAGTAATCTCCAAAATAAGGATCTGTCCCATCTATAAAATGAATTGAGCCTATTACAACATCAAAATAATAATTATTAACAAATGATTTTATCTTTTCCAGATTATGTGTTTGAAGCCCAATTTCAATTCCTTTGAAAATTTCTAAATCTTTTTGGGGTGTTAGATTGTCTATATAACTATTCCTTTTCGCCGGATCGAATAGGAATTCTGTTTTTTTACATGGTGCATCTACATCATAGTGATCTGTAATAGCTATTCCGCTTAATTTATTTTGCTTTGCTGCAGATATTATGTTACTTATCTCCATTTTACTATCGGGAGAGAAGTTTGAGTGTATATGATTATCGTAAAAATTCATGCTGCAAAGGTAGAAAAAAGATATATTTGTAAGTAATTAATAGAAGTTTTATGCAAATTATAGTTGCAATTTTTGCCCTTGGCTATTTGGCTATAGCTCTGGAGCACGTTATCAAGGTAAATAAAGCTGCAATAGCAATAATGATGGCAGCAGTTATGTGGACAGTTTATGCTTTTATTGCTCCTCATAATATTTTAGAAGAACAGGTTATAGCTCAAATGGGAGAGGTTACTCCTATTATTGTTTTTCTTTTAGGAGCAATGACAATTGTGGAACTTGTAGACCTACATGGTGGGTTCGCTCTTGTACCACACTTTATAAAAGCAAAACAGAAAAAATATCTCCTTTGGATAATAGCGGCAATTACATTCTTTATGTCCTCGGCATTAGATAATATGACCTCAACTATCATAATGATTGCTATTATGGCTAAGCTCGTACAAGAGCAAGAGGATAGATTATGGTTTGCTTCGGCAATTGTGATAGCAGCAAACAGCGGTGGAGCTTGGTCGCCGATAGGGGATGTTACCACAATTATGCTTTGGATAAAAGGAAATGTTACTACTGATGCGCTTATTCCTCACCTTATATTGCCTAGTGTGATTTCTGCTGCCATTCCTGTTGCATTGATTACACTAAAAATCAGAGGAAATGAGCCTGTAAGTACTCAGCCTACAGATTTAGAGATTGGTAAAAAGCTATATCCTGCAATTACTACTACTGATAGAGTGATAATAATATGTATGGGATTGGTGAGTTTAATCATGATACCGGTATTTAAATCAGTTACAGGGCTTCCTCCATTTATGGGAATACTTTTCGCCTTAGGACTGCTCTGGATGGCGACAGAGATAATATACGGCAAACATAAAGAGATTGCAGAATCTGAGCAATTAAGAATGTGTAAAGTGCTAAAAAAAATAGACACTCCTACAATATTCTTCTTCTTCGGAATCCTTATGGCGGTAGGAGTATTAGCAGAGAGCGGATTGCTTACTAGAGCTGCGGAGGGGCTTGATAGCTATATTGGGAATACATATATAATTACAGGTGTAATAGGTGTTCTTTCATCTATTGTAGATAATGTACCGCTTGTGGCAGCAGCTATGGGAATGTACCCGATAGCTGATCCAGCTACAGTAGAGATGGGAACTTATGCAGCAGATTTCATACAAAATGGCAGTTTCTGGGAGCTATTAGCATATTGTGCAGGTACGGGTGGAAGTATCCTGATAATTGGTTCTGTAGCTGGAGTAGTGGCAATGGGAGCCGAGAAAATCAGCTTTGGATGGTATTTAAAGAATATTACCCTAAAGGCGTTTATTGGGTACTTGTGTGGAATGCTGGTTTATATCTTGTTGATGTAAAACCTTATCGAAAATGGTGATTTTTGGTAAAAAAAGGGTGGTGTTCAAAAGTGATGTATCCCCAAAAAGTTGGACAGATTAATAATCAGATTTTATTGAAATGAGTTCGGTATTGTACCGGACTCATTCCTTTTAATGACAGTTTGATTCTATGGTTATTGTAATACTTTATATAGCTTTTTAAACTACGCTCAAATT
>CAZYQA010000363.1:1019-2541 GCA_964649555.1 uncultured Muribaculaceae bacterium | reverse complement strand
AATGTAAATATTAGTTTACATGATATTTGGTTTAAGAAACATAAATACGATTAATATAAAGAATAATTATTTTGAATAGAATTATGAAAAAGATGCGCCTTTTTTTACTTATGGGGTTAGGAATGATATTAATGACTTCCTCATTATCTGCTCAAGGACGATTCGGTAAAGATAGTGCCGAATGCGTTAGTTATCTGAATTTTTACAGAGATTATAGCAAACAAAACAACCTAAAAGAAGCAGCTCCGCTTTGGAGAAAAGCATATACACTATGCCCTCCTACTGCAAGCCAGTACATTTTTATCGATGGTAGAAAGATTATGGAGTATTTAATTGGAAACTTTAAAGGATCTCCTGAGGTTAGAAGTAAAATGGTTGATACGTTGCTAAAAATCAGTGAGACCAGAGCACAATACTATCCTAAATATGCAAATACTGCAAAAGAGAACAGAGTTTATGATATGATTACCTTTTTGCAAGGTAATGAAAGAGTAATCTTTAATGAGATCGATAAAGTGATTGAAGAGATGGGTACCAATGCAGGTGAAGGATTGTTTGTTGTTGCAATGCAAAAAGCTAAAGCTCTATATGAAGATAAAAAAATGTCTGAAGAGGATGTTTTACAAGTGTATTCGGATTTATCTCCAATATTAGAGGAAAAATTAGCTAAAGATCCTTCAGATCAAAATAAAATAGCGCAAGCTGCTTTCTCTAATGCTTTTATTTCAAGCGGTGTAGCTTCATGTAACAATTTGATCAATATTTTTACTCCAAGATTTGAATCAAATCCAGATGATTTGAAAGTAGTTAAAACAATTGTAAAATTATTGATTGATAATAATGATACTTTGAATACTTGTTTGACATCTGATCTATTCTTGAAAACAGTAACTGCGTTAAATAAATTAGAGCCATCATACAATTCTAACTACTCTTTATACAAATTAAATAGCAGCAAGGGAAATAATGATGAAGCTTTAGCTTACTTGCAAGAAGCGATTGATAGCCCTGAGTCTAATGATCAACAGGATGCAGACTTATTATTTGAAATGGCTCAATTCTATTATAAAAAATTAAATAATATCGGTAAAGCATTCCAATGTGCTAGAATGGCTGCTGATCTTAACCCTGCTATTGCTCCTAAGGCAAACTTATTAATGGGAACACTTTGGGCTGGTTTGAAATGTAGCGGTAATGAGATAGAGCAAAGAGCTAAATACTGGGTTGCTATAGATTATTTAAATAAAGCAAAATCTGATCCTGAATTAGCAGACGAGTGTAATAAATTAATTAATGCTTATCGCCAATATTTCCCTAGAGTAGAGGATGCTTTCATGTATGATATAATTGATGGTAAATCGTTCACTGTTTCTTGTGGTGGAATGTCTGCTACAACTATAGTAAGAACACAAAAATAGAAATGTTAAAGAGTTATCTCTATACTATTAATATAATCAAGGTAGCAATTATGAAAATAATTGCTACCTTGATTATATTAATAGTATAGAGATAACTCTTTAAC
>CAZYQA010000363.1:0-1009 GCA_964649555.1 uncultured Muribaculaceae bacterium | reverse complement strand
ATCTCATGTTCAGGTAAAAAGGTAGTTGATAGCTTAGATCTCAATTCAATTCCAAGGCAAACAGTTAAAGATATGTTTGCTGTTCAATCTCAAGATGGTATTTTACAAATGAGAATGGAGGCACCTCTTATGCAAAGGTTTCAAAATGATACTACATCATATGAGTTATTTAATGAGGGATTTGATGTTTATGGCTATACAGAAGAGGGGTTATTAGAGACTCACATTACTTCTGATAGGGCTAAGCATACAACATTCAAGAAAAATGAAAAATGGGAAGCATTTGGAAATGTTGTAATTAAAAATTTCATTAAAGGGGAAATAATGGAAACAGATACTTTGTATTGGGATAGAGAGAAGAAAAGAATATATACACATTGTTTTGTAAAGATGTATTCACCAGATGGTTATATGCAAGGATACGGAATGGAAAGTGATGACATGGCTAGAAATGCTATAATCAATAAGCCCTTTGATAGTTACGGTATAATTAAAGATTCTTTATCCCCACAATATAGAGATACGGTAAATGTAATTGGCCCTCAATTCAAGCAATAAACTTTATTATGGAAACCGATATTATAATTGCTTTGCTGGCACTTTTCTTTTCGGCAATTTTTTCAGGATATGAAATTGCTTATTTTTCTAGCAATAAACTAAAAATTGAGCTTGATAAAAAGCAAGAGAAAAAATACGCAATTATATTAGATAAATTTCTTAAAAATCCAGACAAGCTCATTTCTACTCTTTTAATGGGAAATAATGTTGCAATTGTGATATATGGTATTTCAATAGCTAAAATTTTGGATCCTATTATTGAAATGTATATTACAGCATCAATTTTTGGAATATTAGCCATAGAAACATTGATTGCAACAATAATTGTTTTGATTACTGCAGAATTTCTACCAAAAGCAATAAGCAGATTTAAGCCCAACGGTTTCCTTAAATCTCTATATCCTTTGATAATAAAAAAGTATTATCAAAGGATATAGAGATTTAAGTAAAC
>CAZYQA010000362.1:0-2555 GCA_964649555.1 uncultured Muribaculaceae bacterium | reverse complement strand
TAATCATCTTCATTAAAGTAGATTCCTTCAGGATCATAAGAATATGCACCCCAGTTTATAATCCTATCTGTATAACATAATAAAAAGGCATCTTGTAATACATTAACATTTATTACTGCAGAATTATCAGTTGAATTGCTAGTTGAATTTAATCTATACATCTGATTACCATATCTTGTATATGACAAGAGAGAACTCACACTAAAATCATTTGTTTCAAATGGCTTATTTACATTAGTCGTTCCATTCAGTGTTGGATACGTATTATCAAACCAATTATTATTATATTTTTCTTGTATTTGTTGTCTTGTTAAGGTGCCATCCACTATACTCTTCTCTATCAACCTATTTACATTATCATAAACATAATAAACCCATTGGCTATTTACGCGCAGATTTCCATCTTGAGTTAAAACCAATCTGTTTCCCTTGTCATATACAAAGTATTCTATATCTCTGCCGGGCTGCTTTTTCTCTATGATATTACCTTTGCCATCATAGTTATAGATATAAGCGTATTGTTGTGCAATGGTAGAGCCTATTGATAAAGTACCGGTAGCAAGAGATGATGAACCCTCAGGGGAGATTACCCATCTTAATTGACCAAGATGATCGTATCCGTAATAGGTATCGGCTGTTGTACTCGCATTTATTTTATTGCGCTCTAATATAATTCGTCCATTTTTATCTGTGAAAGTTGAAAATATTCCGCCATCTTCATCTGTTACTGTGTGTTTATGAAGCTCCGCTGCATTATAATAGCTTATTGAGAGATTATTATTAGCATCCGGGCTTAGCATAAATACCTCATTTGCTGAATTGCTCCCATATTGGTGTTGCTGCTTTTTTGTAGAGTAGTTTACACCCGGCTTATAGGTCTCTGTTACTCTATTGAGTGGTGAGGATTCATATGTTTTTCGGGAAAAAGCATATCCCGATTCAGAAGCTCCAATATAACTATTATAAAATGTAGTTTGTGATGTAAATGGGGATGATTCTTGCTGAGTAATGGTATTATTAGATTCATAAGGGAGATATGATCTCGCATCATCTCTTAGCATATTATCGTACCATATAGGAGTGACTATATTTTTTCCACTACTGGAAGCTGCTACATTTATTATCTGCTCCGGATACCCTAGCCCATTATAAAATGTGATATCTTGGAAGTGTGTTTGATCATTAGGTTGCGTGTAGGTGCGTGAGAGCACCCAGTTTCCTGCTATAGGAAGACGCTCTTCAGGAGTAGGAACAGGCTCTGGCTCAATATATGGAGCTCCCGATTGATTTATATACACAATAGAGCCTCCTGATGCTCCTTTAATACTAAAATTCTTTGAAGATGTGGATGTATTCTCATAAATATATATATCCATCACTCCATTATAAATATTATCTATACGTATATATCCATCATATCCTTTACTCATAAGATATTCATTCATAAGCTCCATATAAAGATCAGGATGATTATAAACGTCATTCGTAGAAAATGTGACAGGTATTTCTATGGTTGTTGAGTTGTGATCTATATTGAATGTAGCACCGCTGGAGATTGATGTATAGGATATAGGAACTACATCTTGCCCAAATAGTTGACTATTTATTAGCAGCACAATGAGTACTATTATTATATTTTTTATCTTCATGATTACATAGTTTTATTGTTTATTATCGGGAGAATATAAATACTGATTAACCAATTTACCTTCATTATCGGTTATTGATTTTAATTTGCCTGAGTTATTATACTCGTAATTTAAAACATTTCCTGATTCATCTATATGTTTAGATAATCCTACAAATGGCTTATACTCATAAAAATTAAATGCAGCAGCCGGATGCGCTTCTCTTATTGTTTTGTAATTGGCAGTTATACCTGCTACTAAGTTGGAGGAAGCTCCAGTTAGAGCACTCAAGGATGAATAACGAATATTCTCTCCTTTTGCTACAAGATATAATCCATTATAGCCCCATACATATGAAGTAATTACCCCATTGGCATCTTGACTCTCTGTGAGATTACCTTTTACATCATAGCTAGTAAATGTTGTTTGTATTTCCCATGATTGAGTAGATGTATTATATATCTCCAATTTAGATGGCTTAACAATATTATTAAATAAATTATATGTATATCGCTTACCTCCTGTTTGCACCTCAGAGGCGTTGGCTTTTTTAATAAATGTCTCCTCTGATATAGGATAGTTCAATAAATTTTTTGATATCATTGTAGTATAAATACCTCCGCTTGATTGTAGATCTAGAGGGTATTTATATCTTATTATTTCTGATTCTCCTTTACTGGTGTTAGAGGTAATTGACGCAATTTGTCCGTGAGAATTGTAGGTATAATTACTCGATTTAGCTAATGGCAATACTCCATATCTATCAATTTCAGTACTACCTATATTCCTAAAGTTAAAATATTCTTGACCAACCATTCTATAATCCTCTCCAACAACAATAGGAGTATGGAATCTATGAGTATTAAAAGCAGAGTATTGATGATGCAAAGCACGATATGCTTAAAAAAAATGAGTCTGCTTTATCAG
>CAZYQA010000361.1:0-2568 GCA_964649555.1 uncultured Muribaculaceae bacterium | reverse complement strand
AAAAAAGTGAACATACAGAATTACTCCAAGAACTATTGTATGCAACCTATAATTTCAGCGGGTTTAAAACTTTTCATCAAATGAATGAGACCGGATTTTTACTTGAGACTAAAGATTCTGATATTATTTCGTATCAACAATTTAAGGAACAATCTAAAAAAATAGATAACCAGTATAATGAGACATACCTACAGACAGAATACCAACTATTTGCAGAGAGTGCAAGAATGGCGAATAAATGGGCAGAGATTGAAGCTGATGGTGATAGGTATGATTTGCAATATAGAACTGCACATGATGACAAAGTAAGAGAAGAGCACCGTAAGCTTGAGGGAACAACACTATCCCCTAGTGATCCATTTTGGGATAGTTACTACCCACCCAATGGGTATAACTGCAGATGCACTGTTGAACAGGTAAGAAAAGGGAAATATCCACAGTCAAATAGTGCAGCAGCTATTGATGTTGGCAACTCAATGACAGAGGGTAAAAAAAGTATCTTTAGATTCAACCCAGGCAAAGTTAAAAGCCCATACCCAAAGAACCATCCCTATATGCCAACAGAGAACTGCAGTGAATGTGATAGTGGCTTGAACTTGAAATGGAAAAGAAACAGCCAAGCCTGTGCAGTATGTAAAATACTGGCTCAATGCGCTGCTGATAAAAAGAAATCTGAGGCGGCAATACAAAGAAAGCATTTTTTACATGAAATGAAATCATTAACAGGGAATAAAATTACTAAAGAGGTAGCAATGACTAATGGGGATAAAAGAGCTATTTCGGTTGGCTTTACAACGTTGGGGAATAAACATCTATATTACGATGCCAACAGTATATTCAAAGCTGATATTGAATTTTTGACCTCATTGGATAAAAATCTTACTAATGCCAGTGCCGGGTATGAAGTAAAATTACATAAAGTGCGCAAAGATGATATTAAACGATTCTATTATTTTGACTCAAGTGTAAATAATACAGATGTAACTCTTATGGTGGCTGAAGATATTTACAAAGAGAAAAGCGGTAAGAAGAGGCTTATTAGATACCTATACAGCATAAAAAAAAGATGATATTGGCGGCGATTTAGGCGCGAGAGGCCAGGTGCACCATTCCGATATCATCTTCTTATGTTGCAAAAGTATAAACTTTATTAATAATAACAAAAAATAATAGTAAATGTTACCTAAAGAGTTAATTAAAAACATCCTGTCCGATATACGGGTAGAGCTGAAAGATGAATTTGATAAGAACTTTGAGCGAAAATCTTTCTTTAATCAAAAGTGGGCAAGGCGCAAATTTGATTACAGAGGTGGTTCACTTATGAGCAAAAGCGGGGCATTAAGACGCTCTATCAGAGCGCAAGTGTCGGCTCACGGAATATCATTTATCACAGATGTTCCCTACGCTTCAATACATAATAATTCTGGAGAAATAGCCGTAACAAGGAAAATGAAAGGGTTCTTTTGGAAAATGTACTACAAAGAGGGAGGAAAGATTAAAACACTAAAAAACGGTTCAAAAAGTCATTCAAAAGTGAGTATTCAAGCAAATGACCTAGCCGAGTTTTACAAAGCCATGGCTCTTAAAAAAGTTGGGGATAAAATAAAAATACCGCAACGACAATTTATTGGATCACACCCAAATGTTGAAGCTGCAGTGAGGGCAATAATAGAAGAGAATGTAAATGAATATTTTAATAACTTAAAGATTTTAGAGAAATGAGAAAAGAGATATATTTAGCAATTGTTGCTACATTAAAATCAATCCTTGATACCAATGATATTCCAATAATTAAACATTTTGACCTATGGAATCAGAATGTTGATTTTGCAGAAGAGGAGATATTTCCAACTCCGGCAGTATTTATTGAATTTGGATCCATCTATTATAAGGCCACAAAAGAAGCCAAGCAAGTGGCAGATGTTCCTGTTAAACTTCATATCGTTACAGATGGCAATCTCCCAAGCTATGACGGCAGCAGCACCCAAGTGCAGTCTCTAGAGTTTCTAGAGTTGATAGATAAGATTAATAAAAAAATGTATGAGCTAGCAGGGCAGTGTAGAACCTCATCACATACCAATCACGACCATGGCGCACTGATGGAGTGTATTGAAGAGTATAAATTAGTAGGTGAAACAGACATAAGCGCCTGCTAGAATAATGACAACTGATTGGGATCGGTAGTTTCAATAATGGCTCCAATGTAATTATAAAACGTTTTCTCACATATTCCATATTGTGGCCAAACATGTCTGCGCCAAATTTCGCGATTAGACAACCCCATACGAGCATATTTATCATATATCTCATTAACCTCTCTAACACGCTTTATATAACTAAAACCACGCAATTGTGCCATATTTCAATGAACTTTATGCAAATATAAAAAAAATCCCTCACACTCATAAGTGGAGGGATTAAATTTATACAGCTTTTCTTACAATCTTAAATTTAGGTTTTTTAGCATTAAATATATCTTCAATTATATCACATGGGAGACAAAATGCTTCAGCTAATTCATAATTTGAATAATTTTTGTTTCAAAATTTCAAAAAATACCAGAAAATG
>CAZYQA010000360.1:0-2575 GCA_964649555.1 uncultured Muribaculaceae bacterium | reverse complement strand
AACTGAAGATATTTTCATAAAAATATCGGAATAAAATCTGTCAAAATCCTCTTTATTATATGCTTTATCAGTGGTGTTTAATACGAGATTATTACCTTGCTCAAAGATAAAATCCTCTAGTGGCTCTAATGTTTGCATATAGCCAGTTTTTGCAGGATTATAAAGCAAATTAAAGTTCATATACTTGTTTCCGTTTCCTCTTTTTATCGGGAATACTTTATATTTTAATACAAGTGCCATATCACACATTAAAGCATTATTTGAACTTGCACTTTTTAGCATATATGCCGGCTGATTTTCCCCAGCTTTTACAAATAAAGGTACAGCAACAGATACAGGTGGATAACCTAAAATTGTCCACATTACAGTATTTAACGGATCTTCTCCTTTGTTCACACCTTTAATTACAATTGAGGCTGTAGAGCTTTTACGAGGGATAAAATCTTGATCTATAAACCAGCCACTCCCCTCTTGTAAAACATTATTATTTTTCACTAGATCCAGCCCTAAAACAGAGTGGTAAAACGAGCGAGATAAATCTTTAAATATCCATTCAGGGGTAATTTCTCCCCCTTGTGCTAATCTGGTTTTAATAATATTCTCAGCATTAGTGTATCTGATATATCCCATCCCCTCATCCTTTCTACCGGTGTATGAGTGATTTGTGTAAACTAAATACCCTTGCGGAGCAATAATAGGATCGTTAACATCTATTTTTCTCCAGCTGTCATTATTCACCTCATAGTAAGCTGCCCCACCTTGCGCATCTATTACACCAAAGTTCGCTTCAACCCCCATAGGCCTTTTATATTTATCTAAAAATGCTTCAAAATCGGCCAAGTTTTTACATACCGATAAAGCCTTAAACATTAAAACACCCTCTTTATCCATTAAAGAGCTTTTTACATCATCATTTTTTAGATTATAAGAAGCTGTATTCATTATAGAGAATCCAACATTGTTGGTCCCTGTCCATGCTTCATTTAAATTATCTGGAGAGTTCATTAATGCTAAGAAAGAGTACTTCTCTCCTTTGAAAAATTGCATTCTATTATTCTCTTCTCCCGTATCTCTATGTTTCCACATCAAAGGCTTCCCATCGGGAGTTGCTTTGCCTGTTATTATAGCAGATGTACAAGCAGTTGAGTACGCATAAATAAATAACGCAGTAAAAAGTAAAAAGAGGCGTTTCATAAGTAAATAGTTAGTTAAAATAAAGTTTGATCATTATTTGTGTACTTAGATAAACCTAAGTGAGCATAAGCTAAATCGGTCACCTCTCTTCCCCTTGGAGTCCTGTGGATAAATCCCTCTTTTATTAAAAATGGCTCATACACCTCTTCAAGAGTTCCGGGATCCTCCCCTACTGCAGTAGCAATTGTACCTACCCCAACCGGGCCACCTTTAAATTTACTAATAATGGTTGTAAGGATTTTATTATCCATCAGATCCAATCCCCTCTTATCTATATTTAAAGCATCCAATGCGTATTTAGTTATCTCTAAATCAATAAACCCACTCCCCTCAACCTGTGCAAAATCTCTAACTCTGCGTAGCAATGCATTAGCAATTCTGGGGGTACCTCTACTCCTACCAGCTATCTCCAAAGCGGCTTTTGGATCTATCCCTATTCCAAGTATTGATGCACTCCTGTTTATAATCCTGCTTAGAACCGAAGAATCATAATACTCTAAATGACATTGAATTCCAAACCTTGCTCTAAGAGGTGAAGTTAATAAACCACTCCTGGTAGTTGCACCAACTAAAGTAAAAGGATTAAGAGAAATTTGAACAGATCTTGCTCCCGGCCCCTTATCAATCATTATATCTATCCTATAATCTTCCATTGCTGAATATAAGTACTCTTCAACTACGGGCGATAATCTATGTATCTCATCTATGAACAACACATCCCCCTCATCCAGATTTGTAAGTAACCCAGCCAAGTCACCCGGCTTATCAAGAATAGGCCCTGATGTAACTTTCATGGATACTCCCAACTCATTTGCCACAATATTTGCTAAAGTTGTTTTACCTAATCCGGGAGGGCCATGTAATAAAACATGATCTAAAGACTCCCCCCTTTTCTTTGCAGCTTTCACAAAAACTTTAAGATTTTTTAAAATTTTCTCCTGCCCCGAAAAATCTTCAAAATCCTGAGGTCTTATAGCTCCCTCCAGATCTGAATCGGATTTGTAAACCTCTTTGCGAGGATCAAAATATTTCTCTTCGTTATTCATACCACAAATATAAACTAAATTTAACAAGCATTCAAACCTCAAAAACTCTCAAGAAATCAACTAACAATTATTTATTCTTTTTAACTTTTTAAATTATTTGGTTTTATATATATCGTTGTTAATATGTTGATAATTATTTTAATTAACATACGTGTTTATAACCTGCTATGTTATAACAACTTTATCAACTTTAAATTTTGAGATAACTATCTGTAATTTAATATATTCTTGTTTTTATTAACATCTGTTGATAACTACATCAATCCTATATTAACAATGTAGAAATGTTTATAACACCATTAATAACTCCAAGATAAGTTTATTTAAAAATATTT
>CAZYQA010000359.1:0-2613 GCA_964649555.1 uncultured Muribaculaceae bacterium | reverse complement strand
ATGTACTTACTCCTCTTGCTTATGACCCTAACATTAAATGGGAAACCACAACTACTTATAATGCGGGTATTGATTTTGGATTTTTCCAAGATAGGATTACAGGTACTTTCGATGGATATATCCGTAAAACAGATGATTTGCTAAACCAAGTTACTGTCCCTCTTGGATCTAATTTCTCTAATACGGTACTTACCAATGTAGGTAATATGGAGAATAAAGGTTTGGAACTATCATTAAATATTGTCCCTATCAGGAAAAAGGATATTAATTTATCAATTGGGCTTAATGGTACTTGGCAAAATATTAAGTTTACAAAACTTACAAAAACAGATGATCCTAATTATGCTGTACAAGTTGGTAGTATTTCTAAAGGTACAGGTGGATTCTTACAATATCATAAAGTTGGTTACGCTCCATACACTTTCTTCTGCTATGAGCAAGTATATGATGCTAATGGTAATGCTATCCAAAACGCATTTGTAGATAGAAATGAAGATGGTATTATTACTATTGAAGATAGATACATTACAAATAAGAGTCCTAATCCTGATTTCTTCTATGGAATCAATATCAGACTAGATTATAAAAATTGGGACTTTGGAGTGAATGCTCACGGTCAAACAGGTAACTGGTTATTCAATGATTTTTATTCTTCAAACTCAACCGCAAATTTTGCAACTGCATCAGGTTACTTAACTAATTATGCAAATGTAGTTAAGAAGAGTGGATTTACCGATGTAAATACTATTGAACAAAACTACTCTGATATGTTCTTAGAGAATGCATCTTTCTTCAAGTTAGATGATATTAATGCTGGTTACACTTTTAGAAACTTCAAAAATTCTAGTACAAATATCAGAGTGGGTTTAACAGTTGCAAACCTATTTACACTTACTAAATATTCTGGATTAGATCCTGAAATCCCAGGAGTAAATGGTATTGACAATAATATTTGGCCAAGACCAAGGACTTTCTCTTTAAGATTAAATATTAATTTTTAATAAGTAAAATGATGAAGAAAAAATATATATCGTCTTTAATATTAGCGGGTGTACTTTTATTTACATCTTGTATTAAAGATTTGGATACTGTTCCACTAAATGAGCAGGATTATACATCGGAAATTGCTTACGGTAATAATGAAAGCTCTTATATTGCCGGATTAGCTAAGATTTATTTCAACTTTGCAAATACATCAGATCTTAATGTAGAAGATGGTGGTGCATCTGAACTTACAAGAGCGTTTTGGACTTTACAAGAAGTTTCAGCAGATGCTGCAAAATGTGCTTGGTCAAATGATAGTTGGGTAAATGATATTGATAATAATACATGGTCTGCTGCAGAAAATGCAGCTACTTATGCAGTATATGCGAGAACTATTCACGCTATTACCTATGTTAACGAGTATTTAAGACAAACAGCTGATGATAAATTATCTCAACGTGGAGTTGATGATCAACTAAAAACAAAAATTCAAAGTTTTAGAGCTGAGGCTCGTTTCTTAAGAGCATATTTTTATTTTATGGCTTTGGATATATTTGGAGATGTTCCATTTATGACAGAAGAGTCTGCTTTTGGCACAGAGAATCCAAAACAGGTGCCACGTGTTGATGTATTTAACTATTGTGTAAATGAATTGAATGATATTATCACAGGTGGTAATATGCCTGCAGCAAGAAGCAATTACCCACGTGCCGATATTGGAGCTGTATATGGGTTACTTGCAAGATTATATCTTAATTCTGAGGTTTATACCGGAGCTGCCAAATGGGCTGAAGCAAAATCTGCTTGTGAATCATTATTCGGATTAGGTTACTCTTTATGCTCTAATTATGAATGGCTGTTCAGAGGTGATAATGGTCAAAACCCCGAAGCTCTTAAAGAGCTGATTTTTACTGTAGATTATGACCAAAATAAGACTCAATCTCATGGTGGTACAACTTATCTTTCAAAAGGAAGTATCGCAGGAACTGATGATTATAATAAATTACTTGGTGTAAATGATGGTTGGGGTGGAAATAGAGTTCCTATTGAGTATGTAAAAACATATTTTAATGTAACAGGACAAAACTACAAAACAGGAGAATATAATATTTCTGATAAAAGAGGACAAATGTTCTATATTAAAGGTAGAAAAGAGAATATGGTTGATCTTTTTGACTTTGTTCAAGGATGGACTTTTCTAAAATATAATAATATTCCTCATAATAAAACTCCTGAAGAGTTTGCAACTGATGCTAAAAGCTGTTCATTCAGTAACGTGGATTATCCATTAATGAGATTAGGTGAAATCTATCTTATATATGCTGAGGCTTGCTTAAACCTTGGTACACCGGGAGTCGCATTACCTATGCTTAATCAATTAAGAGATAGAGCCGGTGTTTCTGCAATTAATAGCTTTGATGCAGATTGGTTACTAGCTGAAAGGGCAAGGGAATTGATTTGGGAAGGTCATAGAAGAACAGACCTTATCAGACTTAATAAATTTACCTCTGGTTCATTCTTATGGAAATATAAAGGTGGAGCTTATGATGGACAAGCATTTCCTGATTATATGAAAATATATGCTATTCCACCTTCAGAAATGGCATCTAATCCAGATTTAGTACAAAA
>CAZYQA010000358.1:0-2613 GCA_964649555.1 uncultured Muribaculaceae bacterium | reverse complement strand
CCAAAATCTTTAAGTTTAAGAACATAAGCTAGGTTATTTGCAAGAACCTCTAATATCTCTTTTCCTTCTTCATCATTTATAATTTCACCTGGAACTCTTCCGTGGATAACATTCCAATAATTAGAAGAAGCAATTATCATTTCTGAATATAATAGATATTTATTTAATTGATCTACAGCTTCCAGTCCTCCGGTTCTTCTAACAACAGCTAATGAAGCTCCTGCTTTTTGCCTAAATAATCCACCATTTGCAGATGATACGTAAAATACTCTGTCTAATAGAGATTTTACAGTTCCGGATACTCCTGCCCAATGTGTTGGAGAGGCTAAAATAATTCCATCTGCATCTACAAATTTTTCAATTACAGAGTTTACTATATCATCATTAAAAATGCACTGATTGTTTCGTTTAACAAAACATTTATTACACCCAATACAGCCTCTTATACTGCTCTTTCCAACATTAATTATCTCCAGCTCTATGTTATGCTTTAATAACTCTTTAGAAATAATAGATAATGCTTGGAATGTATTTCCATTATCTTTCGGGCTACCATTAATTGCAATTACTTTCATCATACTACATTATTTAAATTGACAGATAAATATAATGAAAGAACCTTAATATTTGTAAATATTATCACATTTATATAGATTTGTTCTATTATTAAACTAAAAAGAGATTATGACAGATATAGAAATAGCAAGCAAAGTTAAACTAGAACCTATTGTAAATATTGCAGAAAAGTTGGGTATAGACCCCGATATAATTGAACAATATGGAAAATATAAAGCAAAACTTCCTCTATCACTTATAGATCCAAAAAAGATGGAAGGAAAGCATCTTATTTTAGTATCAGCAATTTCACCTACTCCGGCAGGAGAAGGGAAAACAACAATATCTATTGGGCTTACAGAAGGTTTAAATAAAATTGGAAAGAAAACAACAGTAGTATTGAGAGAGCCATCTCTGGGGCCGGTATTTGGTATAAAAGGGGGTGCAACAGGGGGAGGATATTCACAAGTACTACCTATGGAAGATATAAATCTTCACTTTACAGGTGATTTTAATGCAATTGAAAAGGCGCATAATTTATTAGCTGCTCTTATAGATAATAATATCCAGCAAACAACTAATTCATTAAATATAGACCCTAGAACCGTAACATGGAAAAGAGTAATGGATATGAATGATCGCTCTTTACGCCATATTATAGTAGGCTTAGGGGGCATCAACTCAGGAGTACCAAGAGAAACAGGTTTTGATATTACAGCTGCTTCTGAAATTATGGCTATATTATGTTTGGCTGAGAACTTCAGTGACCTTAAAGAGAGACTTGGAAATATATTCGTTGGATATACTTATGATAAACAACCTATATATACCAGAGATTTAAAGGCACACGGAGCAATGGCAGCATTGCTTAAAGATGCAATTAAGCCAAATCTGGTGCAAACAATAGAGGGTAACCCTGCAATTATACATGGGGGGCCGTTCGCAAATATCGCGCAAGGTACAAACTCTGTAATTGCTACTAAAATGGGGCTTTCACACTCCGATTTTGTTGTTACCGAAGCGGGATTCGGATTTGATCTAGGAGCAGAGAAATTCTTTGATATTAAATGTGTAAATGCAGGATTAAGACCAAGCGCAGTTGTGTTGGTTGCCACAGTAAGAGCATTAAAATATCATGGAGGGGCACCATTAAACAGCTTAAAAGAAGAAAACCTTGAGGCATTAAAAGCAGGTATCGGAAATTTAGAAAAACATGTTGAGAATATGTTTAAGTTTAATGTATGCCCAATAGTAGCAATTAACAGATTTGTTACCGATACTGAAGAAGAATTAGAATTCATAAAAATCAGATGTGCTCAATTAGGTGTGCACGTTGAGGTAGCAGATGTATGGGCTCACGGAGGTGAAGGGGCTCGTAAGCTTGCAGAAGCTACTGCTAAAATTGCAGAGCACTGTACATGTAATATGGAGCCGATATATGATAGAAACTGGAGCATAGAGAAAAAAATTGAAACTATTGCGAAAGAAATATATGGAGCCAATGCCATAGATTATACTGCTCAGGCTAAAAAAGATTTAAAAAAGATCGCATCACTAGGTTTGGAAAATAGCGCAATTTGTATGGCTAAGACACAAAAATCACTATCCGATAACCCTGCTCTACTAGGTCGTCCAAAGGATTTTGTTGTCACCGTAAGGCAGATTGAGATTGCTTCCGGAGCTGGCTTTGTTATCCCTATTACGGGAGAAATCATGCGTATGCCCGGCTTACCAGGCACCCCGGCTGCCGAAAAAATAGATATTGATGAGAATGGCCAGATAGTAGGTTTATTCTAATAATCCATATGATTGCTAAATAACATTACCATGAAAAAAAGATATTATATTTTTACCTGTATATTAATTTCTACAATTTTAAGTTGTAATCAAAATAAAAATATTGATTTTCAGATTGCTAAAAATTATTTTGTAAAGAATAATTTTGATTCCACAGGGTCATTCATAATTAATTCTGCAGAAAGATTCAATTCCATATTTGGCATTGCAAGAACTATGGGTAAAGATGGTGAAGCAACCATGGTGGATTTTAATAATGAG
>CAZYQA010000357.1:0-2616 GCA_964649555.1 uncultured Muribaculaceae bacterium | reverse complement strand
GTCAAGCACCATTTAGAGTATTTTCAGGTGCTTGACCTAGTTGAATATAATCCAGATCTTCATAGATTCTATCTACTCTATTTCTAAGAGTTGCCATATTTAATGATAAATCCCAAGTAAAATTCTTTTTCTTAATAGGAGTACCTGTCAATGTTAATTCAAAACCTTTATTAGACATTTTACCGGCATTAATATACATTTGATTATAACCTATAGGTGCAGATACTTTTATAGGTACAATTTGATCTGTTGTATTTTTTACATAATATGCAGCATCAATACCTAATCTATGATCAAAGAACTGAGCTTCTAAACCTATTTCCCAAGATTTAGTCTCCTCTGGTCTTAAGTTATTATTTGAAAGTGTTGTTTCAGGAGCATATCGAGGATTGCCATCAAAAGGGCCTCCAGTTGCTGCTGCATAATATGATAAGATATTATAAGGAGAAGTATCATTACCAACTTGTGCCCAGCCACCTCTTACTTTCAATAAATTCAACCAACTGATATTACTTAATCCATCCAAAGATGTCAATAAGAAACTCAAATTGAATGAAGGATAGAAATATGAGTTATTAGATTTTGGGAGCGTTGAAGACCAGTCATTTCTTGCAGTAATGTCTAAGAATATGAATTGATCCCAATCTAATGTTAAATTTCCAAAAACACTGTTAATTCTTTTCCATCTTTTAGTATCATATATATTTGCTTTATCAGCAGAGTTTGTAAGATTATATAGATCCGGAATAACTAATCCATTTACAGTTATACCTCCGTTACGTTGATAGCGCTGATCCATTGAACTTGATCCGACCATTGCACTAATACCCAATTTTTCATTAGCAACTCTTTTATTGAATTGCAACATAAAATCCATATTAAGCTCAACCTGCTCTCTTATATCCATATAATATTCTGATTGAGATTGCGAACCTACGGCTGTTCTCTCTTGCATAGTGAGATTATACCAGTCAATTCCCACACGACCTGTAAGTTTCAAATAGTCCGTAATTTTCAGATTCAACCCTGTGTTACCAAATAAACGATTTCTTTTATCTTCCTGATAGTTTTTATTTACAGTCCAGTATGGATTATCAGTATATGCAGGTTCTGAGTTATTCCAAGCCGTTCTATTCCATGGCCTTTGTGATCCATCAGGATTTTGATAAGCCTTTAATTCTTTATAATCCAACTGTGTCTGAATCCATTGCCACATTTTTTGTGCAGGATTCCTTTCACCATATCCTGTTTCAGGACGCCCTTTAGCAGAAGTATTTGAATAATTAACTGTTGCCCAACCATCAAGTCTTTTACTAAAATTTGCAGTTCCTGATATGCTTATTGTATTTTTCCACATTTTAGAATTAGGAGTAATACCGGTAATCCTATTATTTGTATAAGACATACGGAAAGTTGAGTTCTCTCCCGATTTACTCATCTGGATATTGTTTTGTAAGTTTGTACCCAACTCAAAAAAATGCTTGTAATCATGTTCCGGATACACCCAAGGTGTTGGATTCATATAATTAGCAGTATCCCATTCATCAAAAGCATTCCATTTCAAAACTTTAATATTTGAATCATATTTAGGACCCCAGCTCTCATCTGTAGCATAATCCACAAGATTGTATTTAGTTCCATTTATAACTTGTTGTCTGAATCCTGTATCTGTAGAATAAGTAAAACCTCCACCATATTCTTTTTGATAAGTTGGCATATATGATGCCTTATCGAAGGTTATACTTGAGTTCACTGATACACCCCAAAGTTTATTCTCTTTAGATGCCTTTTTAGTTGTTACCAGCACAACACCATTAGCAGCCCTAGATCCATAAAGAGCGGAAGCAGATGCACCCTTTAAGACTGTCATACTCTCAATATCATCAGGATTAATATCTGACGCCAAGTTACCCATATCATATCCTCCGGCACCTGTAGCACCATATGAGAAGTCATCATTACTAATCGGAATACCGTCAATTACGAATAGAGGTTGATTATTACCTGTAAGCGATGTATTACCACGGATATTAATCTTAGCACCTCCACCCATTTGTCCTGTTGCAGTTGTAATTTGAACTCCGGCAACTTTACCAGATAATGAACTTAATACATTAGGTGTTCTAACCTTAGTAAGCTCATCTCCTTTTACGTCTTGCACTGCATACCCTAGAGCTTTCTTAGCTCTCGATATACCTAGAGCTGTTACAACAACATCATCTAATGTATTACCAGGATGAAGTTTAATATCAATTATCCCTCTTCCATTAACATTGACTAAAAGATCTTGATAGCCGATATAGCTAACTTCTAGACTAGCCGATGGATTACATGAAATGGTATATTTACCATCCATATCTGTAAATGTTCCCATTCCGCCTTGACCTTGAATTTGAATTGATGCTCCGGGTAATGGCATACCATCATTAGCATCAGTTACCACTCCTGTTACCTGAATATTTTGTTGTGCAAACACAACACCATTCAAGCATACAAAGAGTAGTACCGAAAAAAGAATTTTCACTACTTTCATAAACATAAATTAAGGTTAATAATTAAATAATTAGGTTTAGATTTTATTATCTAAAAGGTTATTCATATCTACTAGTAACTTTT
>CAZYQA010000356.1:0-2631 GCA_964649555.1 uncultured Muribaculaceae bacterium | reverse complement strand
ATCCTTTAATCGATTCTGTGGATTTTAGTGTGATATATAAAATAAAAATAGGCAGAGTAAGTATTATAGGAAAATAAAACAGAGATGATAGCGATAATATAAACCCAGCAATAAAATACTTTTTGCTTAATATAGAATAAAGCAACCAAGGCATAAACAATGCTGCAATATAAATAGAGCTAAAATAAACTCCATTCCTAGATAACAACATCAAAAACAAAGCAAATAAAGCGACATACTCTTTGCTAAAAGATAAATTTGGGAGCTTAATCAACAATAAATATATTGAGAACACAATCAATAATATAGCACCACTACCCATCAATGACATAATCAGCTTGCTAGAGTACAAGCTATCAGTATTGACAAAGCCCCCTAAAAGAGGAATCCATTCCTCATTCAGAGAGCTAAAAGGCATAAAAAAACCTGAAACTGCTAAATAAATAACAGTTAATAAAAAAACAGATACTATTCCTATATTATATCTATTTGCTTGCGGCATATTTTATTAAATCCAGGCCTATATCTTTTCTACAATATTTATCTTTATAATCAATCTCGTCAATAATAGAATACACAAGATCGCGAGATACACTAATATCAGGAGTATTTACAGTAACAGCCAATACTCTCCCTCCCGATGTCAATATTTTACCATCTTTGCTCACTGTTCCGCAATGGAATAACTTCACCGCATTATTTTCCAAGATACTTTTTGTGCTCAAACCACCAATTTCATACCCTTTTGCATACTCCTCAGGGTATCCACCTGATACACATACAACTGTCAAAGCTCCCTCTTTTGAGATAATGATATTCTCATTTTTAAGCTCACCTTTAGCTGCAGCAACCAAATGTTTGCCAAAATCCGAATCAATTCTTGTCATTACAGCCTCAGTCTCAGGATCCCCCATCCTCACATTATACTCTATCACATAAGGCTCTCCGCCACAATTCATCAAACCAATAAAAACAAAGCCTTTATAATCGATATTATCTTTACCAAGCCCTTCAACGGTAGGTTTAATAATTCTATCCTCAACCTTCTTCATAAAAGCATCATCGGCAAAACAAACAGGAGAAACAGCCCCCATTCCACCGGTATTCAACCCTTTATCTCCCTCTCCTATTCTCTTATAATCTTTAGCTTCTGGTAAAATCAAATAATCGGAACCATCAGTAAGTACAAATACAGATACCTCAATACCACTCAAAAACTCCTCAATCACAACCTTATCGCCAGCACTTCCAAATTTACCATTTATCATCTCCCTCAGCTCACTCTTAGCCTCCTCCAAAGAATCAATAATCAAAACCCCCTTGCCGGCAGCTAATCCATCAGCCTTAAGTACATAAGGAGCTTTAAGCGACTCTAAAAAAGAGTCAGCCTCATCAATATTCTCTTTAGAAAAGCATTTATAAGCAGCAGTAGGGATATTATGTTTATCCATAAACTCTTTAGCAAAATCTTTACTCCCTTCAAGAGAAGCACCTAGCTTACTTGGGCCAACAATAAGGGTATCTTTTAGCTCGGAATCCCCTTTAAAGAAATCAACAATACCTTTTACCAAAGGATCCTCAGGGCCAACCACAACCATTTCAATATTATTATCAAGAACAGCACTTTTTACAAAATTGAAATCTGTTGCACTACCACTTATATTGATAGCAATCTGGCTTGTACCGGGATTGCCTGGCAAACAATATAACTTGTCACAAATTTCACTTTGACTAATTTTCCATGCTAAAGCATGCTCTCTTCCGCCGGAGCCTAATACTAAAATGTTCATATTATAAATCTATTCTTTTACAAATTAAATTCTTATCTTTTATTGCTTCTAAAACCATTGGTAGCGCCACCCACAAATTTCTGGCACATTTTATAGAATCGTGAAATACTATTATCTCTCCCGGAGCTATGTAAGGTATTACATTTTTCGCACATGCCCTTCCGGATAGCCTTCTGTTGTAATCCCTACTTAATATACTCCACATAATTGAATGGTACCTTTCACCCAGTACCTTAGCTTGATTTGTCCCGATTCTGGCATAAGGGGGCCTAAAAAGATTTGAGTGTATCATATCGGCAGCAATATCAATATCCCGCACATAATCACCAGTATTCATACCCCACCCCTTAACATGGCTATACGAATGATTACCAACAGCATGCCCCCTATCAATAATCTCTTTATAAAGATCAGGAAACAACTCAACATTTTTACCAATGCAAAAAAATGTAGCTTTAGCATTATATTTATCGAGCTGATCCAACACCCAAGGGGTAACCTCAGGGCGAGGACCATCATCAAAAGTAAGAAAAATCCCCTCTTTTTCATCTGGGAAATTCCATATGAAAGAAGGAAATAATTTCTTAATCAATTTAGGAGGCCTTATTCTCATTTTTAATTTTTCGGATTGGCAAAAATAATAATAAAAAATTAACTTTGCGTTTTATATATAATTTTTAGATAGTACTTATTCCAAACAATAAATGCAAAAATTAAAGAATATAATATTTATAATCCTCACTTATATTATCATGTTGGGTTGCTTATTATCCATACAAAGTTGCTCTTCTGATAAAAATATAATCGATAAAGATAAAATGGCTCAGATAATTAGCCAAAT
>CAZYQA010000355.1:0-2669 GCA_964649555.1 uncultured Muribaculaceae bacterium | reverse complement strand
TGTTGAGAGGGTGTTATGTATTGTAAATGATGAGTATCATTTCGTTGAGAATGAACCTTCGGAGTTATTAGAAGAGCAGATCACTAGTGAAGATTCATTGTTGGTAGATAATTTTATCAAATTATTGAGTCTTAATCCCCAATATGTAATTGATGGAATAAATATAAATCATGCGGCTTCGCTGTTAAAATCAAACAGAACATATTTATCTAAAGCGATTAATAATATATGTGATATGAGCTTTAAGGATATGATAAAATATAGCAGACTTAGGCTGGTATGTTCTAAGATTATTCAAAATGATGATCTTTCTATACCCATAATTTGTGAGGATAGCGGTTTTAGTAGTTATTCTTCTGCTTGCAGTGCATTCAAGTTGTATTTTGGGGTTACTCCCACAATATGGGCAAAGAGGGTGAAAGAAAAATTAAATAATAATGAAAATGTTAAGATTGAGGATTTTTTTGAATAATATATTGGGATATGCAGAGCCAGATTGTGATATGGCACATTATCCTATTTTGTATGAGCCTGTCAGAATTGGAGAAAGGAGAGTGAAACGTGTCAGATATGATGTTTTATTTAGTGATATTGAGAAAGTAATAAAGGATAAGAAGCTCTATTTGAGGAGTGATATATCAATCGAAAGTATTTCTAAGGAGATCGGATCTAACAGAACTTATGTGTTTAGGGCGTTTTCAAGATGCTCAAATGTTTCTTATAAGAAATATATTCTGGATCTTAGATTGAATCATGCCGAATCTTTGCTTAGGGATGAGAACTTATCTTATACAGAGTTGGCGGAAGAGTGTGGTTTTTCATCATATAGGACTTTTGCCAGAGCGATTAAGGAAGTTGATGCTAATAAGTTAAAATTCCTAAAAAAGAGGTATCTTTGTGCTAAAACTAATTATAAAATGGCAGACGAGAAAATTATTTTTTCAATGAATGGAGTAGGTAAGGTTTTACCTACAAATAATAAGGCTATATTAAAAGATATTTATTTATCTTTTTTCTATGGAGCGAAGATTGGTATTATAGGTTTGAACGGTTCCGGTAAATCTACACTTTTGAAGATTATTGCAGGGGTTGAGAAATCTTATCAGGGTGAGGTTGTTTGGGCACCGGGATATAGCGTAGGGTATTTGGAGCAAGAGCCTGCTTTGGATGAGACAAAAACAGTAAGAGAGATTGTAGAGCAAGGTGTGCAAGAGGTTGTGGATCTGATGAAGGAGTACGAGGCTGTAAACGCTAAGTTTATGGAGCCTATGAGTGATGATGAGATGAATAAGCTGATTGAGTATCAAGGTGAGCTTACTGAGAAAATAGACCACTTAAATGGTTGGGAGCTTGATTCTAAATTAGAGAGAGCGATGGATGCGCTAATGTGCCCCGATCCTGATGCATTAGTTAAAAATTTATCGGGAGGTGAGAGAAGAAGGATTGCACTGTGCCGTTTGCTGCTTCAAGAGCCTGATGTTTTATTGTTGGATGAGCCTACCAATCACTTAGATACAGAGAGTGTTCAGTGGCTTGAAGCGCATTTGCAACAATATAAAGGGACTGTAATTGCTGTAACGCATGATAGATATTTCTTGGATAATGTAGCAGGCTGGATTTTGGAGCTTGATAGGGGAGAGGGTATTCCTTGGAAAGGTAATTACTCTTCTTGGTTGGATCAGAAATCTAAACGTTTGCAACAAGAAGAGAAGCAAGAGAGCAAAAGGAGAAAAACTCTGGAGCGTGAGCTTGAGTGGGTGAGAATGGCTCCTAAAGCAAGACAAGCTAAATCTAAAGCTCGTTTATCTGCTTATGAGAAGATGTTGAATGAGGATGGCCGTACAAAAGAGGAGAAACTGGAGATATTTATCCCTAATGGGCCTAGATTGGGTACTAATGTAATTGAGGCTATCGATGTTACTAAGGCTTTTGATGATAGAGTGCTTTATGAGGGGTTAAACTTTAAGTTGCCACCTGCAGGTATCGTAGGGGTAATTGGCCCTAATGGTGCAGGTAAAACAACTCTTTTCAGATTGATTATGGGGTATGATACTCCTAATAAAGGTACGTTCACAACAGGAGAAACTGTAAAGGTTGCTTATGTAGATCAACAACACCGCTCTATTGACCCAGATAAAACAGTTTATGAAACTATCGCTTCAAATTCTGAGTTTGTAAGATTGGGTAATAAAGATGTGAATGCAAGAGCTTATGTTTCGAGATTCAATTTCTCTGGTGCAGATCAAGAGAAGAAATGTGGAATATTGAGTGGTGGTGAGAGAAATAGATTACACTTGGCTTTAACTCTTAAAGAGGAGGCAAATGTTTTATTACTTGATGAGCCAACCAATGATGTGGATGTAAATACAATCCGTGCTTTGGAGGAGGGATTGGAGAACTTTGCAGGATGTGCTGTTGTAATTTCACATGACAGATGGTTCTTGGATAGAATATGTACACATATCTTAGCTTTTGAAGGGGATTCTAAAGTGTATTTCTTCGAAGGTTCTTATTCCGAATATGAGGAGAATAAAAAAATGCGTTTAGGTAATGCTGAGCCAAAACGCTTTAAGTATAAGAAGTTGATGGAGTAAAAAATGTATTTAGGTGTTTATGGGAACAGTTGTTGATGCTGACGATTTAATTGCAGAGATGATATCTACTGCAAA
>CAZYQA010000354.1:2449-2696 GCA_964649555.1 uncultured Muribaculaceae bacterium | reverse complement strand
ATTCCGATCAGTTCCAAATACCTAAAGCACTACACAACAAGTTTCCACAACTATCTATTCTTGCTAGGGAGAGCAAATCCATTAATGAATTCAAAGATAAATTGAAAGTTTTCTTATCGGGATTCACGGATAAAAAGGAGATTGTAGAGAAAATATTAATTCTTATTAATTACGATTCTAAGATAGTAAATGAATTATCCAAAGGGGAATCTATACATATTGAAACAATATATTATTTATGGAGTTT
>CAZYQA010000354.1:0-2439 GCA_964649555.1 uncultured Muribaculaceae bacterium | reverse complement strand
TTATGCGGTAGGCCTGATAATGGTATTACTCCTGATTATTTATTGGATATTTATAACTTATTCTCACTTTTATTAAACAAAGATGAAAAATGCTCTCAACTGTGGGTTGGAGATAGGTGGAGTAGCGGAATGAATAAAGATGTTCAATTGATAAGAACTGAGAATAAAAAAAGGATAATAAGTTTATTAATAGCCAAGATTGAGAAGAAAGACATAAGCTCCAAATTTCATTTTGAGAAAGATGATACCTATATTATAAAATATGAAAAAGTAGAGCATTGGTGGGAGTCATCACAATTTCATCTTGCTATGGCAATAAAAGATCCTATTGAACTCAATAGATATTTAGATAATTCTCTCCCTGATGATACAATTAAATTATTGATAAGAGCAAAGAAAAAGGGTGTTCCATTCTTTATTACTCCTTACTATGCCTCTTTATTAAATGTTAAAGAAGATGGATATGACGATCTATCAATAAGAACATATATTATTTATTCCGAAGGACTAGTAAATACCTATGGCTCTATAAAAGCATGGGAGAAAGAGGATATTGTTGTTCCCGGTGAACCGAATGCCGCAGGATGGATATTACCTGAAGGGGGTAATATTCATAGGAGATACCCTGAAGTTGCTATTCTTATCCCCGATTCAATGGGTAGAGCCTGCGGAGGTATTTGCGCATCATGCCAGAGAATGTACGGTTTCCAGAGTAAAAGATTAAACTTCGATTTTGAGGCACTCAAACCAAAAGAGAGCTGGGATTATAAACTACAAAGATTGATGACTTTCTTTGAGAAGGATCCCTACCTATCTGATATATTAATCACCGGTGGTGATGCTTTTATGAGCATGAATTCTACTTTGAAAAAGATACTGGATGCAGTATTGAAAATGGCTATCCGAAAAAGGGAAGCAAACAGAGCACTTCCTGAGAATGAGAAGCTTGAAGAGATGAAAAGAATAAGGCTAGGAAGCAGATTACTTGCATACTTACCTATGAGGATTAATGATGAGCTTACAAAAATCCTTAAAGAATTCAGAGAAAAAGCTCTAAAAGCCGGATTTAAGCAATTTGTAATTCAAACACATTTCCAATCTCCGCTTGAGGTAACTCCTGAGGCCGTGAAAGCAATAAAAGCTATAAATAAAACAGGTTGGATTATCACTAATCAGCTAGTTTTCAATGTAGCGTCTTCAAGAAGAGGACATACGGTAAAACTTAGAAAAGTGCTCAATAAATATGGAGTAATTTGCTATTATACTTTTACAGTAAAAGGATTTGATGAAAATTATGACGTTTTTGCCCCAAATAGCAGATCCATCCAAGAATCAAAAGAAGAGAAGTATACAGGTAAACTTAGTAGTGAGCAAAAAAAAGAATTGATAGATGTTTTATTACTTGGACAGTCTGATAAAAACAGTGAGCTGGAAAAGTTCTTAAAGAAACACAATTTACCATTTTTAGCAACTGACAGAAATGTCTTAAATCTGCCTGCTATTGGCAAAAGCATGACATTTCAAACAATCGGGATTACAAAAGATGGAGAACGTATTCTAAGGTTTGAGCATGATCATGGTAGAATACATAGCCCGATTATTGATAAAATGGGCGATGTTATTATAGTAGAAAATAAATCAATAGCTGCATATTTAAGGCAGCTAGCTCAAATGGGAGAAAATCCAAAAGATTATTCTTCTATTTGGAGCTACACTCAGGGTGAGACAGAGCAGAGATTTGATTTTTTTGAAGTTTCATAATTTCTTCCGCAAAAGATTGAGGGGTGTTTTCAACTAAGGTTGCAAAACGCCCATTCTCTGTCACCTCTCTAAATGTTGGTATATCCGAACATATTATTGGCAATCTTAACGCATTGGCCTCTAAAAGTGTCAAACCAAACGCATCTGCAGAAGAGGCATAAATATAAGCATCCAAGCGTGCTAGTAATTTAGGCACATCCGATATCTGTCCTAAAAATATCACATCATTATCTAAATTATTTTTCTCACAAAACTCCACACAGTTATCAAATAAATAAGGTGTATTATCAATCCTTCCCCCGGCAAAAACAAACTTAAATGGTAACTCTCCCATATCTTTTTTCACAATAAGAATTGCCTCACACAACATCATCTGTAATCTTACAGGTGTGTTAAAGTTGCCCACCATACCATATAGCAACTTATCATTTAACCCCTTATACCCCCCTACCCTATATGGATTAAGCATTATTTTATTATACAGCTCAATATTATCTTTTGCACACTTTAATGAATAATTGTCAGCTTTAACCTCATTTTCAAATTTATCCTTATCTATAGTATTGAGTGCCACACTCCCCAACAATTCATCCCCTCCATACTTATCTCTATAAAAATCGAGTGCCGACTTACTTACATAGAATATATTAATATTTTTGAGGATTGCTTTATCCGGGT
>CAZYQA010000353.1:0-2697 GCA_964649555.1 uncultured Muribaculaceae bacterium | reverse complement strand
TTCATCACTACAATATGTTACCATTTTAGTTATTTTAGAAACATACTTGTTATATAATTTATTGTCATCTTTTGTATGGATTTTAATTAGAGATTTAAGATCCTTAATATTATTCTCATCCATAGCAATTATCTCATCAAAATTCTCAAAATCACTATATCTAACTTGTCTTGAAATAGAATCTAGCCTATATCCCCTTTCAAAAGCAAATTCAATCATTCTACTATCTGCCCTCTCTCCTGCGTGATAACCGATAGTGCCGGCAGAGTCAATCAGTATGTTTAATCTTTTATCCTTAGCCATCTTTTTTAATACTCCTTCAGCAGCAGCTGATCTACAAATGTTGCCCATACATACAAACAATATGCTTTTTTCCATCTTCTATTATATTTTTATTGGAGCACAAATATATTTATATTTGCTCAAAAGTTATTAAAATGGATATACTATTACTGATTTTAGGTTTATTTATGATTCTAGTTGGAGCAAATTTCCTAGTGGATGGCTCTACATTACTTGCTAAGAAATTTGGTATTTCCGATTTTATAATTGGTATGACAATTATTGGAATTGGAACATCAACTCCGGAGATGGTAGTGAGTTTTATTTCAGCGGCAAAAGGGAATGCAGATATAGCAGTAGGAAATGTTATAGGATCAAATATCTTTAATACTTTAATGATCTTGGGGCTTACGGCTGCTCTTTTTCCAATTACTCTCACAAAAAATAATATCCAAAAAGATATTCCATTTTCCCTACTTGCTGCATTTGTACTTTTCATAATTGGTTCATCATCATGGCTTGATTCCACACAAAATACTGTAATTAGTAGAGTAGATGGTATTCTGCTGCTATGTTTTTTTATTGTATTTATGGCCTATACAATTTTTTCTGCCAAAACTCATCAACAATCTAGCGTAGATAATGTACCTACATCCGATAATATCAAAAAAAATAAACCCTTATTAATTCAGGTTTTAATGATTATTGGAGGTTTGGTATTATTAATCTTTGGTGGGGACTTTTTTGTTGAATCGGCAAGTTCAATTGCAAAAAAACTGGGAGTATCTGATGCTGTGATAGCTATCACTTTAATGGCAGGAGGAACATCCTTACCGGAGTTGGCTTCATGCATTGTTGCTGCAAGAAAAAAGAATACAGATATGGCATTAGGAAATGTTATCGGCTCCAATGTATCTAATATCTTCTTGGTTCTTGGTGGTAGTGCCGTAATTCATCCGTTAAATATGAATAATATTGGATATTTAGATTTACTAGTCCTTTTATTTTCATCTTTATTAGTATTCTTTACTGGATTTACATTTAAGAGAAAAGAGATTGATAGAATTGAAGGTGTTTTATTTGTACTCTTATATATCGCATTTATAGTTGTACTTTTGAATAAATAGTAAAAAGAAATAATTATCTTTGTACCTTTAAATAAATTTTAATTGATGAGTGATATAATTATTTGTCCGCAATGCGGAATGGAGAACTGTTATTTTTATAGTACATTGAATATGTGTCCTGATTGTGGGCACGAATGGCATCCTGTAGATGAATCTTCAGAGGAAAATAGTGTTGCAAAAGATAGTAATGGTGCTATATTAGCTGATGGTGATGCTGTTACAGTGATAAAAGACTTAAAAGTCAGAGGTTCTTCTATGGTTATAAAAAGAGGTACTAAGGTAAAGAGTATCAGACTGACAGATAATCCGGAAGAGGTTGATTGCAAGATAGAAGGGAGCAGTATAGTATTAAAAACTTGCTTCTTAAAGAAATAAAAATTGATATAAACATATCAATTCAAAAAATAGGCTTTGCAATCAATTTGCAAAGCCTATTTTTTATTTACTAAATTAAAATGTGAATAAATCAGAGACTGTTCGTCTGGGTAAGCACATTAATTCAACGTCCTGCCCTACTTTTACATTAATTTCTCTTAGTGATTTATTACAAGCATTATAGGCTAGCTCGGGAGTGTTATTATTTTCACTTAAATGGCATAGGAATATGTGTGAAAGATCTTTATGGTATAATCTTTTTATTGCTGAAGCTGCTTGTTCATTACTCAGATGCCCTTTATTCTGCATGATTCGGGTCTTAAGCAGAGGGGGATAATTCCCTTGCATCAACATATCTACATCATAATTACTTTCAAAAATTAGTATTTCAGCTAATGAAGAATAATATATAACATCATCGGTGACATCTCCCAAATCTGTTAAGAATGTAAATTTAGTTCCATAAAAATCTATATGATATCCAACCGTTTCAGTTGCATCATGTGGAACTATAAAAGGCGTAAAACTTATTCCTTTAAATTTGGAAGCTGATTTAGGTGTAGTTTTTTTAACACACCCCTTTAGCCTATTCTTTGTGCAAAAATGATTATCTAATGCTTTGTGAAGTACTTCGGTAGCATAAACCGGCACAGAAAATTTCTCTGCAAATATTCCTAAGCTCTTTATATGATCAATATGATCATGCGTTACTAATATAAATTCTATTTTATTTATATCAATTGAGTGCTCAGCAAGCCTTTTCTTTATTGTACGAGGGCCAATACCTGTATCAATCAGAAATGATGTTTCATCATTACCTATATAATAGCAGTTACCATTGCTCCCACTTGATAAACTAAAAAAATTATCTCGCTGGTAGCAGTATTGTGCACGCCTTAAAGGGTGTGTCTTT
>CAZYQA010000352.1:0-2709 GCA_964649555.1 uncultured Muribaculaceae bacterium | reverse complement strand
CTTATGTTATTTTTAGAAACAGCCAAATTGTCCACCTCCTTGTATAGTGTGTACCATAGTGTAACACCTTTGTCAAGATTGATGGAGGATTTTGGTGTTCTTTATGGGAAGAATATTGAGGTGGTGATATTTTAGTGGCACGTGAAGATATTTTATTGATTGGAAATGGAGTGAGAACCAGTACGCAAGGTATAGATATGCTTATAAATAGGCTATGTAATAAAAACTGTGATGGTAAAAAGCATGTAATAGTGCAGCAGTTACCATCAACTCCTGAATCTTTTATCCATCTTGATATGGTCTTTACACTATTGGATGTAGATAAGTGTATGGTTTTTGAGCCACTTATTTTAGGGAATAATCAGTATCAGACAGTGCAGATTACTATTGATAACGGCAAAGTCTCTAAGATTAAAAGTGTTGCAAATATTCCAACTGCTCTGAAGAAATTAGGAATGAACGTTGAGCCAATTATTTGCGGAGGTACGGCCGATGAATGGAATCAGGAGCGTGAGCAATGGCATAGCGGTGCAAACTTTTTTGCCATTGAGCCGGGAAAAGTAATTTCTTATGCTAGAAACATCCATACTCTTGATGAAATGAATGGTAAAGGGTTTGAGATTATTCCTGCATGGGATGTGATAAATGGCGTGAAAAACATTGAAGATTACAAGAATTGCGTAATCACATTGGAAGGAAGTGAACTCCCTCGTGGAGGTGGTGGAGCAAGATGTATGACAATGCCTGTTAAAAGAGCTTGTTTGTAAAAAAAATAATTAACTTTGTAGCCCAAACAGAATCTATATGAATATAAGAATAGAGGAGCTGCTTAAAGAGGTAGAAAGTTTTAAGGCAGACAAATTACAGGATGTTGAAGATATAAGAATCAAATATTTCGGAAAGAAAGGGGAGCTTACAAAGCTATTTGATGATTTCAGAACAGTGTTGCCCGAGCAAAAAAAGGAGATGGGTAAAAAGCTTAATGTGCTTAAAGCTAAAGCGGCAGAAAGGATTGAAGAGCTTAGAGCTTCTTTGAGTGATAGTGTTTCAGATAAATCAGCTGCGTTTGACTTTACTAAGCCAGGTGATATGTTTGATCTTGGTTCAAGGCACCCTATATCTATTACTAAGGAGGAGATTATCAGAATATTTTCTAAGTTTGGGTATCAAGTTGCGGAAGGTCCTGAGATTGAAGATGACTGGCATGTTTTCGGGGCATTGAATTTTCCACCAGAGCATCCTGCAAGAGATATGCAAGATACATTCTTTATTTCCGGTGGCGAAAATCCTATTCTATTAAGAACTCATACAAGCTCGGTGCAAGTGAGAACAATGGAAAAGATGCCTTTGCCAATCAGAGTTCTTTGTCCGGGTAGGGTATTTAGAAATGAGGCAATTTCTGCAAGAGCGCATTGTATTTTTCATCAGGTTGAAGGCTTATATATAGATAAAAATGTTACCTTTGCCGATCTAAAGCAAGCGATACTCCTTTTTGCAAAAGAGATGTTTGGGGATGATGCTAAAATCAGGATGAGACCATCTTATTTCCCATTCACGGAGCCAAGTGCAGAGGTTGATGTAAGTTGCAATATTTGCAAAGGAGAAGGTTGTAATATATGTAAAGGTACTGGATGGCTAGAGATAATGGGTTGCGGAATGGTAGATCCTAATGTACTTGAAGCATCTGGAATAGACTCTAAAGTTTATAGCGGTTTTGCTTTTGGAATGGGTGTAGAGAGAATAGCTATGCTTAAATGGCAAGTTAAAGATTTAAGATTGTATTTTGAGAATGATGTTAGATTCTTAAAACAATTCGACACCGTTGTTTAAATTTGATTAAATAAGGTTTAAACTAGATATTTATTAGTGCTTATTTTATAAGCAACTGCGGAAATAGCTCAGTTGGTAGAGCATTAGCTTCCCAAGCTAAGGGTCGCGAGTTCGAATCTCGTTTTCCGCTCAAAAAAATAGCTTCTACAATTGGGTAGGAGCTTTTTCTTTTTGTATTTGAGAAAATACTTATCTTAGTATAAATATCTTTTGATTTGGAGTCAAAAGATATCTTAAAACAGCTAAGCCGTTCACATAGGAAATTAGGAGCACCTGCAAAAGCCTGTGTGAAAATTCCTCTCAGAGCTTCTGCTGTCCTATGCTTATCATGAAATCGACTAAGGTGATGGAGCTTGTGGCAAGAATATGCGTTCTAGGTATAGGTAGCGCACAAGGCTGCTAGGGCAATGGCTTACATTAACTAGGCATTGTGTGGATAACAGCCTCTCAGAGCTTCTACTGCCCCATGTTTATACTGAAATCAACTAAAGTGATGGAGCTTGTGGCAAGCATATGCGTTCTAGATATAGGTAGCGCACAAGGCTGCTAGTGTAATGGCTTACATTAACTAGGCATTGTGTGGAGAAGAGCTTCTCAGAGCTTCTGCTGCCCCATGTTTATCATGAAATCGACTAAGGTGATGGAGCTTGTGGCAAGAATATGCGTTCTAGGTATAGGTAGCGCACAAGGCTGCTAGTGTAATGGCTTGCATTAATTAAGCATTGTGTGGATAACAGCCTCTCAGAGCTTCTACTGCCCCATGTTTATCATGAAATCAACTAAGGTGATGGAGCTTGTGGCAAGAATATGCGTTCTAGATATAGGTAGCGCACAAGGCTGCTAGTGTAATGGCTTGCATTAATTAAGCATTGTGTGGAT
>CAZYQA010000351.1:0-2732 GCA_964649555.1 uncultured Muribaculaceae bacterium | reverse complement strand
ATTAAAAAGTATATCTATCTTATTGTTTATGGCTGTTGCATTTGATCCCGCCATCTGAGATACCATTGCTACTACCCCAGGGTTCCCATTTAAGTTACAATTATACATGTAGTCACTCAATCCAAGCTCAATTTGAGCAACATCTTTAAGCATGAGGCTCTCTCCACTTGGTAGAGTTTTAATTATCATATTTTCAAACTCCTCAATCTCACTCTTTCTGCCCGAGTATCTCAAAGAGTATTGGAATACATTATCAGATTGCTCCCCGATGGAGCCGATTGCTGCTTCAAGGTTTTGTTCCCCGATTACAGCTGCAATATCACTTGGCACCAGGCTATATTGAGCCATCAGCTCTGGTTTGAGCCATAATCTTAAGCTATATGGAGAGCTGAAGATCTGTACATTACCTACTCCTTGAATACGTAAAAGCTCAGGCTTTACAGTATTTGTGAGGTAGTTACCCAAGAAGGCTTCATCAAATGTCCCATTAGGGCTTTCAAGGCCGAATGTTCTTAATATACCCGGCTGGCTCTTCTCTGCAGTCACACCAATTTGCAGAACCTCTGCAGGCAATAATCCGCTGGCTTGTGAAATTCTGTTTTGTACGTTCACAGCAGCCATATCTGCATTAGAGCCTTGCGCAAAATATACTTTAATCTCTGCTGTTCCATTATTGGATGCAGATGATGTCATATATATCATATTCTCCACTCCGTTGATTGATTCTTCAAGCGGAGCAATTACACTTTTCTGAATAGCCTCTGCACTTGCTCCGGGGTATGTAGCCCAAATGGAGATAGTTGGAGGGGCTATGTCGGGATATTTCTCTACAGGTAAGCTAAATATTGAGATTGCACCCAATATCACGATAAATACAGAAATAACGCCGGCGAAAAGGGGTCTATCTATAAATGTTTTAATATTCATACTATACTATTATTATTGGATCTTGATTTGAGTACCCTCTCTTACCAGCCCTGCTCCCTCAGCAATTATTACATCACCTTTAGTTAACCCATCTGTCACAATATACTCTTTACCATTATTAATTTTATTTATTTCAACTATCGCAGCTACTGCCTTGCCATCAATAACTTTATATACAAAAGTTTTATTTTGTACCTCATAGGTTGCCTCTTGCGGAATAACAATTGCTTGTGAATACTCGTAAGGCATCAAAAGTGTACCAGCACCCCCACTCAAAAGCAATCTCTCCTTATTATCAAAAGCTGCTCTTACACTTACAGCTCCCGTATTTTCATCTACAATACCGCTGATACTCTCAATTTTCCCTTTATTTTTATAAGTAGCTCCATTGCTCAGTACCAATTCCACCTCAGGCATATTTGCAATGGCATTATCCAGATTGGCATGCTTGCTTATCATATCCAAGATGTTTCTCTCATGCATTGAGAAATATACATACATAATATCTGTATCTGCAACCACCGTTAAACCGTTTTGAGTAGAAGGGCCAACATAATCCCCTTTCCTATAGTGGATTTTACCAATTACTCCGTTTGAAGGGCTTTTAATTACAGTATATGATAAATTGTTCTGAGCAAATACCTCATTAGCCTGAGCCTGTAATAATTGAGCTTTAGCACTCTCCAATGCAATCTCATTTGTTTTCATATCATATTCAGATACGATATTTTTCTCAAATAGGCTCTTCTTACTATTATAATTGAGCTGAGCATTATCTAAGTTGGCTTTGCAGATAGCTACGCTTGCTTGAGCTGCCTGCAATTGCATCTTAAAAGGAACCTGATCAATAATAAATAATGGTTGCCCTTTACTCACCTTATCTCCCTCTTTTATAAGAATATCAGTTAGATAACCATCAACTCTGGGGATCACTTTTATATCTTGCTGCCCCTTGATTGCAGCAGAGTAAGAATTGGTTACGCTTGTGTTTTTGTTTTCAACATTGAGTAGCTTATACTCTTGCGCCTCTTGATGTTGATTGGTACCGGAATTACATGAGCAAAACAAAGTAGCCAAGAAAATTGTGAATAATAATCTGATATGCATAATATAGTTTTTAATGATTCAAAATAGAGTGTGCAAAGATAAATGATAATTAATTCTTAAATTATTTAGATTTTGCAAAGAATTATGTAATTTAGGAACTTATTTTTTAATTTATGAAATATAAACGTATAGCAGAGCCTGATTATGAGTTTATTTATGAGAAGATATATGGTATAGATATACTTGGATTGAGCATATTTACAACCGATGTCTCTTTTACAAGAAGTGTAGCAGGGAGTGCCAAAGTATCAATAAATTCCAGAATTCATAGTTTTGAAAATGGGGCAAATTGCCTTGTTATAGATTCGGCCATCTTTCAGGTGATAGAGTGTACCCCAGATTTTACATTGGAGGTGTGCAGATTCTCAATGCAATTCTTCAATGAAATATACCCATTGCTTGATAATAAGATAATTGAAACGATAATTTTAAGCTCTCCAGATAGGTGTCCTATCGATCAGATGAGTAATTCAGATGCAACATTTGATAAGCTTGTGGCTCTTTATAATAATAAATACCAGTCTTTTAAGCATAAGGTTGCCATGAATTTGGTGTTATGTTATATTTATGAAACTTATGATTCTACTTATAAATATATTAGTAGCACCTCAATTAAAGCATCTACAAATGCCAATCACATAATCGATAATTTCTTTGGGCTATGCTCGAAAATGGTTATGAACAGACTTATGAAGGTT
>CAZYQA010000350.1:0-2757 GCA_964649555.1 uncultured Muribaculaceae bacterium | reverse complement strand
GTTAGTAATATAAAAAATATTGCAATTACTATAAAATAAGTTATATTACTGAAAGATACTATTCCAAAAACATACTCATAAGTTCTGCCAGAAAGAGAAAGCCAATAAGTAATATCCCTAACAAAATCAATATCCTGTCCATAGCGTCCCACATAATTTAGTAAAGATAATGAAGGTAATTTATTCATCAGACCCCAGCCTCCTCTTAAAGAGAAGTCACTTACAAGCTGTTTTCTTTTATTTTTTATTATAGTATATTTTGCATTGAAACGAGGATCTACAATAGGTTTATAATCATATCCATCAATAAACATTTTAGTAAAACGGACACCTCCGCTCACCTCTAAAGATGTTTTATTAATTGGAATAATAGCTTTCTGATTCAAATATGCCGCAAATGTATGCATAAACGGAATATCATTATATACTACATCTCTGAACCACTGAGGGCGAACCCCTTCATACCACAAACCTTGCCCTACATTTCCCTTACTATTCCATTCAACACCAAGATTAGTCGTAAATAATGTTCCACCTGCCTTTTTATTCAATACACCCGATACTTTACCATTAACATAAACAGGTGAATCCTCTAATCTTCTATCCTGATTATATGAAGTAGGGTTAAAATAACCTATATTAGTACCTGTTTCTGTACTATTAGAGGTAGGAATATAATTCTCTGTTTTAACAGTATACTCCCTCATATTATTATGGGAATAATTAACGGAAAAATTATAATTCAAAGTAGATATCCAAGATTTATTCAACATCCAGTTACCATATAAAGAGAGCATTATATTTCTTTGATTATCTTTCTTAAAATCATCTCTTGAAACATCAGCATCAGGCTTAGAGTTATTAGATATCAATGAACCTGTTAATCTGGCATTAAACCTGAAAGGACTCTTATCGGTATTAAAAGTATTTGAATATGTCAATCCAAAGTTCGCTCTATCAAAAGTCTGAACAGGTGATCTGAGGTCATTAGTTGCTCTTGCATAATCACCATCTATATTCAGGTATCCCCCTTTTTTAGATAACGCAAAACCTTTATTTGCTGCTACAGCCTTTAATCTTGGATCTGCCTTAAATCTCACTTCAAAAGGAGTTCTACCTGCTTTGGTTTTTACCAATACTGCACCTGATGTAACATCTCCATATTCAGCAGAAAGTACACCTTTTAATACTTCGATAGATTCAATATTATCTGTAGAGAAATTTCTATAATCAATAGCAGGCACAGATATATCCCCTGATTTAGATCCACTTCCTAATGCTCCCCCCATGCTTGCATCAGAAGAAATTTGAGCACCATTCACTATATAAGCTACACCTCTGGTTTCGTTCTTCTTACCATCGGTAATCCCTGTACTTCTGATTTTAATATTATTAGCAGTTGTAAGACTTGGATTTGAAACTATTCCACCCGGAAGCAACTGCATAATATCAGCAACACTTGATGCTTGCACGTGTTCGATAGCTTTTTTATCGATTTTATTAGAAGAGTTAATAGAACTACCCGATTTTGCAGTCACGACAATCTCTTCAAGTTTAAGATTATCCTCTTTTAGCTGCAATACCATCGATGTAATATCTTTTGAAACGGTAATTGGTAATTGGTAAGTCACATAGCCCAAAACAAAAGCCTCTAAAGTATAACTACCGGAATAAACATCCATAATTTTGAAAACTCCATTTTCATTAGTTACACTCCATTGCCCTGTTTGTTTTATTATAACCTGGGCGTATGGTATCGGATCTCCAGTTGTTTTGTCCAATACCTTTCCTTCAACTTTAAATTTGCCTTGAGCAAACAAAGTTGGCATTATCAAAATAGATAATAAGGTTAGTAAAACTGTTTTTTTCATTAAAAAATAATATTAATAGTAATTGTTAGTAAGTTCAGGGTTATTCAAACGGGGCACAAAAATAAACTATATATTGGCTGAGAACAAATATAGTTTTCATGCAAAAAAAAGTAAATTCCATTGTATGCCATTTAATGACATTTACGAGAAATTAATTACTTTTGCAAAAAATACCGCTATGGAAGCACCTCAAACAGCTATTGACAACTTAAGAGAAGACATAAGAAAGAAAATAGGAAAATCGTTGGACACACCAACCGATTTTGATTTTCTTTCAAATGAAATACAATTTTCATTAAAAGAATACATAAGTCCAACTACACTTAAAAGGTTCTATAATTACATTCCAAATAATGTAGTTCCTCGAATCTCTACCCTTAATGTTTTGGCTCGTTTTCTTGGTAAATCGGGATGGAGAGAGTATTGTGATTCTATAAATGAAGCAGACACCCCGGCCACTATCATCAAAAAAGAAAAAATCAACAGATACACCAAGCGCGAAAAAACATTCCTTGCAGCTATTGTTATTACTGCATTCGTCAGCTCTATTTTCTCGTTTTATGCAGGATTCTATTTAAATAAAGTGCAGGTTCATAATATTCGTGCAGCAAGACACTTTATAGATGATGGTGGATCCATTCAGGTTTTTGATACTCTTTCAAAGCTCATTCTCTCCAAAGCATCGGATAATTGCTGCTCATTTTATGATACTTTATCTTCACCCGGATGTAATAAAGGCAAGATTATTTTCTTAACCAGATTTAATAAGAAACATAAAGCGGGAAGAGATAGCTATCCTATCGAAATTTTAGATAAATTTGTAGCACAAAACTCTCCGGAGTATAATTTATATAAATCGAGTTTGGTTCAATTATCCGAGCAATGT
>CAZYQA010000349.1:0-2772 GCA_964649555.1 uncultured Muribaculaceae bacterium | reverse complement strand
CTCTTAATCAGAAAGCCTATATTTATCATTTGGGCGAAGCTGCAAAAAGCGGAAGAGATATATTATTTGATCAAAACTTTAAGTATAATCTTCCTATAAGAAAAACAATAGAGAAGATAATTAAAGATTACAAAGGGGATAAAAATACTCAAGAGTATAAAGATTTCCTTGAGTATGCAACAAGAGTATTTTTTAGCAATGGTATTCATCATCATTATGCAGAGGATAAAATTTTACCAAAATGCTCTGAGACTTATTTTAAATCTTTGATGGTAGCTACAGAGCAAGAGAGCAAATGTGATGAATTGTTACCTGTAATATATGACTCTTCTTTGTATGCTCAAAGACAATACACCGGCAAAGATGGAGATCTTATTGCTGAATCATCTGTAAACTTCTACGGAGATGGAATTACAAAAGATGAAGTGAATAAATTCTATAATAAGATGGCTAAGCCGGGTGATTCCAAACCTTTGGCTTATGGCTTGAATAGCAGATTGGTGAAAGATAACGGAGTTTTGGTAGAAGAGGTGTACAAAAGCGGTGGAAAATATGGCAAAACTATAGATGTTATTATAGGGCATTTACAAGAGGCAATCCCTTATGCTGAGAATGATGCGCAGAAAGCATATATTTCTAAACTTATTGAGTATTATAAAACCGGAGATCTTAAAACATGGGATGAATATAACATCTTATGGGTGCAGGAGAATGATGGACAAGTAGATTTTGTAAATGGCTTTATTGAGGATTATAACGATCCTTTGGGAAGAAAAGCTACTTGGGAATCTGTTGTAAACTTCAAAGATATTGAGGCTTCACACAGAACTCAGGTAATAAGTGATAATGCTCAGTGGTTTGAAGATAATTCCCCTGTTGATAAGAAGTTTAAAAAAGATCAAGTGAAAGGGGTATCTGCAAAAGTAATTACTATTGCTTGCTTAGGTGGTGACTGTTTCCCTGCTACTCCTATTGGAATTAATTTACCAAATTCAAACTGGATTCGTAGAGATTACGGCTCTAAATCGGTTACAATTGCAAATGTTACGGATGCTTATGATAAAGCCTCTTTGGAGATGCCAAAAAGTGCACTTTCTGAGTTTGCTTATGACCAGGCAGAGATTGATCTTATAAAAAAATATGGCTCTCTTACAGGTAACTTACATACCGATTTGCATGAGTGTTTAGGGCATGGCTCTGGAAAATTATTACCAACTACATCGGATGCTGCTTTGGGAGAATACTCTTCTGCTTTAGAGGAGACACGTGCAGATTTATTTGCTCTTTATTACTTAGCGGATCCTAAGATGGTTGAATTGGGAATCGTTCCTGATGCAGAGGCTTACAAATCTGAATATGCTAATTTTATCAGAAACGGTATCTTCACACAATTCTCTCGTATAGAGCTAGGCAAAACCAATACACAAGCGCACATGCAAGATAGAAAACTTATATCTGAGTGGTGTTATGAGCAAGGTTTGAAAGAGAATAATCCGGGGGCAACTCAAGATGTGATTGAGAAGAAGAAAAAAGATGGCAAAACTTATTTTGTGATTAATGATTATGGGCAATTACGTAATCTTTTTGGTAGATTCCTTGCGGAAATACAAAGAATCAAATCTGAAGGGGATTATAAAGCAGGTAAAAACTTAATTGAGACCTATGCTGTTAATATTGATCCTGAATTACACAAAGAGGTGAAAGAGCGTTTTGCATCTTTAGAGTTAAAACCGTATAAAGGATTTATAAATCCAACAATTATTCCTGTAATTGAGAATGATAAGGTAATTGATTATAAAGTAAAATATAATGACAATTATTTGGAGCAAATGATGGAGTATGGAGAGATTTATTCTTTTGAATAAATAGGGGTATCTATTATATAAAAAGAGGGTTGTTCGGATTTTAATTTGAACAACCCTCTTTTGAATTTATTTTATGGAGCTTAAATTTTTTGTCTTGTTGATAAATTGATACTCCAGATGCATTCGCATTGCTGAACGGAATTGTTCTGCATCCCCCTTTTTTAGGAAATGTACAAGAGTGCGATGAGTCATCATTTCATGAATTTTCCAGTTGGGATTTCTAGGCGTATATAGAGCAAATAGTTTAGTTAAAAGATTTTGGAAATATTGCAGACTCTTATTTCCCGACATACTATACAATGTAGAGTGGAACTTTATATCAAGGGATTTTAATAATGCGGGATCCTCTGTGATTTCTTCTTGCTCAACAATCTGCATAAGCATTTCAATGTCTTCATTTGTACAATTGGCAACTACAAAATCTGACATACCTATCTCTAGCATTAAACGGAGCTCATACAAGTCTTCAATGGATTGCTTATCTAATAGCCCCGACATTACTATATACTTTAATATCCCAAATACTTTAGGGGCAACAAATACTGTCCCCTTTTTTCTCTTGGTTTCAAGAAATCCCAGTGTTCTCAGCCCGCTGTATGCCTCTCTTATCACCACTCGGCTCACGCCTAGCTTTTCGGCCATCTCATTCTCTTTAGGGAGAACCGAATTATACTCATATCCATTTTCTGATATATAATGTAGTATTCTATCTTGTATTTGTACTACTAAGGAGTTTTCTTTTGAATGTGAAGTTTTTTCCGACATTTTCTCTATATAATAAGGAATCTTATGCAAAGATATAAGATTTATTCTTTATTAAGTATTATCTTTTATATGTAATACATATTTTCTGTCTACATGTATGTTAATCCTCTTTTTATAATTATATTTCAAATGTTAGCTGGAT
>CAZYQA010000348.1:0-2773 GCA_964649555.1 uncultured Muribaculaceae bacterium | reverse complement strand
AAAAATTCTCTGAGGGATTAGAAGAGGTGATTAAATATATCAAACAAAATTGCCCAGTTTCTGAGAAAACTTATAATGAAACAGAAAAAGAAGGAAACAATTTTTCGGATGTAGATTTCGATCAATTATAAAATAAACCCAAACAAACACTTAAAATAAAAGGATGCCCTAAAAGATATGGCATCCTTTTATTTTCAATCAGTATTAATATATGGAAATACTAATAATTTCATCCCAGGATAAAGAACAGATATATAAAGAGATTATTCCACAGATAAAATGCATTATTGAAGGAGAAAAGGATTTGATAGCCAATCTTGCAAATACTAGTGCAATATTAAAAGAAGCTTTTGATTTTTGGTGGGTAGGATTCTATCTGATAAAAGATAATCAATTAGTGCTTGGTCCGTTTCAAGGGCCACTTGCCTGCACAAGAATAAACCTTGGAAAAGGAGTATGTGGAACAAGCTGGAAAGAAGAGAAAACCATAATAGTCCCAGATGTTGATCAATTTCCGGGACATATAGCATGTAGCAGCTTATCCAGATCTGAAATAGTAGTTCCTGTATTTAATAAAGGCAATATCATTGGCGTTCTTGATATAGATAGTAAAGATCTAAATACTTTTGACCAAACAGACAAAAAATATCTTGAACAAATTGTTCTTTTTTTTGCAGAATAAAAAAAGAGTATTATCTTTGCACTCCCAATCGGTACCATGGCCGAGCGGTTAGGCACCGGTCTGCAAAACCGACTACAGCAGTTCGAATCTGCTTGGTACCTCAAAAAGAGTTTCAAAATATTTTGAAACTCTTTTTATTTTATAATATTTAATAAACTCTATCGGGATTATTCTTAATAAAATCTCCCCATCCCCCACTTTTACCTATATTTCTTAATATAGAACCACTTTGATAATGATGACAAAGTGCTATTGCTAATGCGTCAGTAGCATCAAGATATTTTTGTTGAATATCCACATTCAATATCCTTTGTGCCATAAGAGCGACTTGCTCTTTAGAAGCGGCACCTTTACCGGTAACAGATAATTTTATACTCCTTGGAGCATACTCAAAAATAGGAATATCTCTCATAAGAGCAGCAGCTATAGCAGCACCCTGAGCTCTCCCCAATTTTAGCATTACTTGTACATTTTTACCATAAAAAGGGGCTTCAATAGCAAGCTCATCAGGCATAAACTTATCTAATAGCTCATTCACCTGTTGAGTGATCTTCTTTAATGTAACAAAGTGATCCTTATCCTTTTTAAGATTAAGCACACCCATATCAATATAGTGCAGATCTTTTCCCAAAACTTTAATTACGCCGTAGCCTAATATCTGAGTTCCGGGATCAATTCCAAGAATCACTTTTTCAGTTATATTTATTTTTTTAGGCATAAATAGCCGCAAGTATTAATCAATAATAGAGAAACCGGTATACTCCTGTAATACTTTAGGAATTCTTATTCTACCTTTCTCATCCTGATTATTTTCAATCAAAGCTGCTAAAATACGAGGTAAAGCCAATGAGCTACCATTTAATGTATGAGCTAACTGAGTTTTACCCTCATCATCTTTATATCTTAGCTTCATTCTATTAGCCTGGAAATTCTCAAAATTAGATACAGAACTCACTTCAAGCCATTTATCCTGAGCAGCAGAATAAACCTCAAAATCGTAGGTAAGAGCAGAAGTAAAACTCATATCACCTCCACACAACCTTACTATTCTATAAGGCAATTCTAATGCCTGTACAATACTTTCCACATGTTTGACCATCACCTCTAAAGCATCATACGAAGCCTCAGGTAAAGATAATTGAACTATCTCTACTTTATCAAACTGATGCAATCTATTTAATCCCCTCACATCCTTACCATAAGAGCCTGCTTCTCTTCTGAAACATTGGGTATAAGCAGTCATTTTTACAGGGAAGTCAGATTTATTAAGAATAGAATCACGATAAATATTTGTAACCGGAACCTCAGCAGTAGGAATAAGATAAAAATTATCTAAATTCACATGATACATTTGCTCCCCTTTATCAGGTAATTGCCCTGTAGCATAAGCAGAAGCCTCATTCACCATTAATGGTGGCTGAACCTCCATATATCCGGCCTTGGTATTTCTATCTAAGAAAAATGAGATAAGAGCCCTTTGAATTCTTGCACCTTTACCTTTATATACCGGAAATCCTGCACCGGTAAGTTTAACACCTAAATCAAAATCAATAATATCAAGCTCTTTTGTCAACTCCCAATGCGGTTTTGCATTCTCACTTAGAGTAGGTTTAGCTCCTCCTTCTCTGATTATAACATTATCATCTGCACATTTTCCAGCAGGTACTTGTTGAGCAGGAATATTTGGAAGTAACACCAAACTGTCATTCATTTTGGTATTCTCCTCCTCCATCTTAGCTTCAAGCCCCTTCGCACTCTCTTTTAATTGTGCAACTACAGCTTTCAGTTGCTCAGCTTCCTCTCTCTTCCCCTCTTTCATCAAGCCGCCAATCGATTTTGAATTTTGATTTATATCAGCCAAAATAGAATCTAATTGCGTTTGATAAGATCTTCTTAGAGCATCTGCGCTCAAAATATCTTCAACTATTTGTTTAGCATCAAAATTTTTGACAGCTAATCTTTCAATCACATAGTTGGAATTTTCTCTTAAAAGTTTTAGAGTTAACATTATAATATTTATTTAATACATTAATTATCAATTTAATAAAAATAAAAGAGCAGATACAAAAAGACGATAGACAAAAGAAGGAA
>CAZYQA010000347.1:0-2775 GCA_964649555.1 uncultured Muribaculaceae bacterium | reverse complement strand
GTGGCATTGCAAGTGCCATTGCTGCGTGTATTTCTCCTTTTATTCCTAATTTTTTTAAGAGATTTATTCTCTCTTTAGCTATTATGGCAACTTTATTCTCTTGTGTAGAGAAAGAGAAAAAAGCGAAATATGTTTTTTATTTTATTGGCGATGGTATGGGGTTTTCTCATATTGCCTTAGCTGAAGCATATTTATCTGCAAAAGAGGGTGGCATTGGGAGTAACCCCCTAGTATTTACTCAATTTCCTGTGATGGGAATGGCAACAACATATTCTGCAAGCAATAATATTACTTGCTCTTCAGCTGCTGGAACCGCTCTTTCTTCAGGTGTAAAAACCAATAATGGTATGCTTGGAGTTCTTCCAGATACATCTTCTGTAGCAAGTATTGCTACAAAGATTCATGATGCTGGAATACCAGTAGGTATTATGAGTTCGGTTACTATTGATCATGCAACTCCAGCTGCATTCTATGGCCATTCGGCAAAACGAAGTGATTATTATGGCATAGCTGCACAACTTGCTTCTTCAGGCTTTGAGTTTTATGGTGGAGGTGGATTTGAAGGTGCTAAAGATGCTAGGAATAATGACAAGAATATTTATGATATTGTTGCTGAAAATGGCTATGTTGTAGCATATGGTATGGATGATTTCAAGAAGAAAAAGTCTGATTCAGATAAAATTATTTTATTCCAGGAGGGTGAAAAAGCAAATGATATTTTACCTTTTGTATATGACAGACAAGAAAAAGATCTTACTTTACCAGTTGTTGTGGAAGCTGCGATTGAATTTTTAAGTTCTAAAGATGGGTTTTTTATAATGGCTGAAGGGGGTAAAATAGATTGGGCTGCACATGGTAATGATGTTGCAGGAACAATATTTGAAACTTTAGATATGGATGAGGCTATTGCAGTTGCTTATGAGTTTTATAAACAACATCCAGATGAGACACTTATCGTTGTTACTGCAGATCATGAAACCGGTGGTGTAACTATTGGACGTGATAAAGGTTATACATTTGATCTTACAATTATCCCTGAGCCTAAAATAAATTCAGCTTCTTCTCATGAATTAAGTGTTGAGAATTACATGAGTATGAATCCTAAGGATTCATTATCTATTGCTGCTAGGATTGGTTGGACAACAGGATCACATACAGGTGGAGCAGTGCCTGTTTTTGCAATTGGAGCTGGTAGTGAATCCTTCGCAGGAAGAATTGATAATACTGATATTCCTAAGAAAATTTGCGCTGCAATGGGCGTTAAGTTTTAATTGATATTTTAATGAAAAAAGCATTTTTATTTTGTTTCTCTCTGATAGTTACCTTATCCCTTTTTGCAGAGAGTAAACGAGAATTTAGGGGGGCATGGTTGCATATTGTTGGCAATAATCAGATTGCAACTATGAAGAGTGATGAGGTAAAGAGGATGATAACGGATGCTCTTGATGAAATTGAGGCTTCTGGTTGTAATGCAGTGATTTTTCAAGTTCGTCCAACAATGGATGCTTTTTATGAGTCTAAAATAGAGCCATGGAGCCGTTACCTTACAGGAGTGCAGGGTAAGGCTCCTGTCCCTTTTTGGGATCCTTTAAGTTTTGTAATTGAAGAGTCTCATAATAGAGGAATGGAAGTGCATGCATGGTGTAACCCATATAGGGTAACCATGAATGAGGAGGATGCTTTAGCTGAAGGTCATATTTATAATAAGCATCCCCAAATGTTTGTAAAATATGGCAAACAACTATATTTTAACCCTACCGAGCCTTTTGCAAGAGAGTATACAGCTAAAGTTGTTGCTGATATTGTTAGAAGATATGATATTGAAGCTATACATTTTGATGATTATTTCTATCCGTATCCTATTCCTAATAAGAAGTTTAATGATGATAATACCTTTAATAAGTACGCAAAGAAACAAGGTTTTACAGATAGAGGTGATTGGAGAAGATATAATGTTGAGCTTTTGATTAAGGAACTTAATGATACTATTAAAAGTATAAAACCTTGGGTTAGATTTGGTATTAGTCCTTTTGGGATTCATAGAAATAAAAAAGATACTCCTGATGGATCAGGAAGCGAAACTAATGGATTATCCAATTATGATGAGCTTTTTGCTGATGTGCCCGCTTGGGTTGAAAAAGGGTATATTGATTACTATGTACCTCAATTATATTGGAAAATAGGACATGATAGGGCTGATTACACCACATTGATAAAATGGTGGAATAAGAATCATAAAAAAGGGCAATTGTATATAGGGCAGAGTATATCTGCGATGGATAAGCAGATTAAACCTAAGATAAAATTATCACGAGATCTTAAAAATGTGGATGGTAATGTTTGGTGGCCCGGGTGGGCTTTGGCTTCAAATGCAGGTAAAGTAAAAGATTCATTAAAGATAATTTATCAGAAACATTCTGCATTAATTCCTGCTTATAAAGATTTGGATTCTAAGAACCCGATGCCGCTAGCATCGTTTGTAAAGAATGGTAGAAATATTGAGTGGGCTCAATCAGAAGATGATGCAGCTAATCCTATGCAACAGGCTCTTTTTTATGCAGTATATTGTTTTCCTAAAGATGTTAAGGTGGATATAAATAATAATAGATATTTATTGAAGATTACAAATAAAACCAGCTTTAATGTGATTGAACAGAATCCTACTCATGCAGCAGGGTGCAAATATGTTGTAACTGTGATTGATAGATGCTGGAATGAGAGTGATGTAAGTAATATTTTGTGGTTTTAGGTTATTATAAATATGAAAAGATATTT
>CAZYQA010000346.1:0-2808 GCA_964649555.1 uncultured Muribaculaceae bacterium | reverse complement strand
ATTCTTAATTCTATCTTTTGCACTAATATCTTGTACTAAGGATATGCAAAATGAGATTAAGCAGAATGAAGCGATAATTATAAATAGTCCTACAAATTCAGTTAAAGGGGAGATTATTGTAAAATTTAAACCTGATGCAGCTGTAAGCTTAGAAGATTTATTGGCATCTGTTAAGAATACTAAATCAGGTAATAGGTCATTAACAAAAAGTGGAATATCATCTATTGATATAGCTTTAGATGACATTAAGGCCGAAAACTTAACACGTGTATTCCCAATATCCGAAGAAAAAGAGATCTTATTAAAGAAGTCTGGATTGAATTTATGGTATGAAATTAAATTTGATAAAGATGAGGATCTTGATAAAGTTGCACAAAGATTATCTAAGGTTGCTGAGATAGAGAAAATAGAATTCTCCGTAAAACTGGAAAGACCACAAACATTCAATAAAAGGAGATATTCCGATGTGTTTGGCTCTGTTTCAAATGTTGTTACAAAACCAATCAAGGGATTACCTTTTACTCAAGATCCGAAACTTGAAAATCAATGGCACTACATTAATGATGGCAGCTTAAATAACTCAATTGCAGGTGCAGATGTTAAGTGCCTGGAAGCCTGGAAAAAGTGCACCGGAGATCCCTCTATAGTTGTAGCTGTTATGGATGAAGGTATTGATTGGTCTCATCCCGATATACAAGCTAACATGTGGGTTAATGAAAGAGAAGTATATGGCTCTTTAGCAGATAATGATGGTAATGGATATGCAGGAGATAGATATGGATACAACTTTGCTTTGGATAATGGATCAGTTAATGCTTCTGCAGATGCCGATACAGGGCACGGAACTCACGTTGCCGGTACTATTGGTGCAGTAAATGGTAATGGCATTGGAGTTTCCGGTATCGCAGGTGGAGATGGAAGCGCTAATAGTGGTGTTAAATTAATGTCTGTTCAGATTATGTCCGGAAGTTTTGGCTCAAATAGCGTAAACACGGCTAAAGCAGTGAAATATGCAGCAGATAATGGAGCTATGATATTACAATGTAGCTGGGGATATATATCAGCATGGGCAAGTCCGGTAATATATAGAGCAAGAGGGCCTAGAAATGATGACGAGTTCTATAGTGGAATGTCATTACTTGCTGAGTCTATAGATTACTTTGTAAACTATGCCGGATCTCCAACAGGGCCTATGCAAGGAGGTTTAGTTATATTTGCATCAGGGAACGAATTTGCAGCAGGAGCAGCTTATCCATCGGGATATAAATCTTGCATTGCAGTTTCAGCTATAGCTGGTAATTATTCCCCAACTTCTTATACAAATTATGGAGAATATGTAGATATATCTGCTCCGGGTGGAGATAGTTGGACTCACGCAAGCAATGAAGGTAGTGTTTTATCTACATTACCAGCACGATTTGGCTCTTACGGCTATATGGATGGCACATCAATGGCTTGCCCACATGTATCAGGAGTAGCTGCTTTAGGGCTATCTTATGCCGCTAAACAAAGAAAGCATTTCACTGCAGAAGAGTTTAAGGCATTATTACTTAATAGCGTTGAACCTATAGATCAACACTTGAATGGCAAAGGTAAATTCTGGTACTATTGGTCATTAGGAACAAGTAATGAGTATGTATATAGAGAGTTAGCAGCATTTAGAGGAACTATGGGCTCGGGAGTTATTGACGCAAACAGATTATTATCAGCAATAGATAATACTTCTACAAATACTATAACTCTTCCAAACATTTATATTGATGTTAACAAAACTAAAATTTTGGATTTAGATTTATGCTTTGAAAATGGGCGTAATGAATCTTATACTGTTACTATAGATAATAGTACTATTGCTGAAGTAGATATTAAAGATACTAAGCTAATAGTTAAAGGGCTTAAGGATGGAGTTTGTACAGCTACTATCACATCTTCTAAGGGTGAAAAGCACAAATCTATAATTACAGTGCGTAAGGATGCTAATAATAGTGGTTGGTTATAAAATAATATGAAACGAACATAAATTTTTACAAATTGGCTTTAGCCATAAAAATTTTTTAATCGTATGAAATTTTACCTGTTATATTTTACTTTGACAATTATGGCCATAGGGTACTCAAACAGTACTCTATGCCAAGTTGTCTCACAAAAGCAGATTGACTCCATTACTAATCCGCCATTAAATGATATTACGGGTCTATTATTTGAAAAGGAAAATATAGAATTGGGAGAACTAAAAGAGAATCAAGAGCCTGTTATTGCTAAATTCAATTTTAGAAATGATACTCCCAATCCTATTATTATTCATAATGTTGTTGCAACTTGCGGCTGTATGAAAGTAACCTTTGATAAAAACCCAATTAGAAGTGGTGCATCATCAAGCATAATAGTACATTTTAGCCCAAGCAAGCAATCCGGTAATATTAATAAAAATATATACGTATATACAAATACCAATACAACTGTAGCTGCTAAAAAATTATCTATTTCCGGATTTGTTGATAATAGCATGAATAAATGGGGCGGTTATAAATGTTTAATTGGAGCGGAAGTGAGATCAAGATCAAATGAAATAGCATTTAAAAAATTAATCCGCGGAGATAAAAGGGTTGAAAGAATTGAGTTTGTAAATGTAAGTGATCGCAGTATTGAATTATCTGTATTGAAATGGGGATTACCCGAATATATATCTTTTAATTGCGAGCCTAGTGTTGTACCTGCCGGAAGTGTTGGTGAAATGGTAATAACATTCGATAGCTCAAAATATCCTGATAAGTTCTTGTCTACATCAGAAGAGAGTTTAATCCTTGA
>CAZYQA010000345.1:0-2810 GCA_964649555.1 uncultured Muribaculaceae bacterium | reverse complement strand
ATCATTTACTACATTACCTTGAGATAGTGCAGGAGTAAAAAGTGCTGAAAAGCATAAGAGTATGTAAAAAATAAAAAACCTCATAAAGATGTCTATAAAAAAACAAATTTATGAGATTTTTTTTAATATCCTATACCGGAATGCTACATTTGCATACCACCGCAAACAGAAATAACTTGTCCGGTTACATAGCTTGACATATCACTAGCTAAGAATGTACATACATTTGCAATATCCTCAGTACTCCCTCCTCTACGAAGAGGAATCTTGGCAGCCCACTCTTTTCTTACATCTTCAGGTAACTTAGCTGTCATCTCAGTGATGATAAATCCTGGGGCAATCGCATTAGCTCTTACACCTCTTGAACCAAGCTCCTGAGCAATTGATTTTGCTAAGCCTATCATACCAGCCTTAGAAGCGGAATAGTTAGCTTGCCCTGCATTTCCATGAACACCTACAACAGAGCTCATATTAATGATAGAACCGCTTTTTTGACGCATCATAACAGGAGTTACTGCATGAACAAAATTGAAAGCAGATTTTAAGTTTACATTAATAACAGCATCCCATTGAGCCTCAGACATACGCATCATTAGGCCATCTTTAGTAATACCGGCATTATTAACTAATATATCTAATTTACCAAACTCTTTTATAATCTGATCTACAACACTGTGAGCTTCTTCAAAGTTTGCAGCATTAGAGGCAATTGCTAAAGCTTTTACACCATAAGCCTCAATCTCTTTTTTAGTATTCTCACCATTTTCATCTATTACTAGATCTGTGAATGCAACGTTTGCACCCTCTTGTGCAAATTTTAGAGCTATTGCTTTACCAATACCTCTTGCTGCTCCTGTAACAAGAGCAACTTTACCTTCTAAAAGTTTCATCTAAAAATAGTTTTAATTTATTATTTCGGCTAATAAATCATATTCATTAGCCCCAATTATTTTAACATCAATAAATTTCCCGATATAGCTTTCAGGATTGTTACTTGGAGGAGTAATTAAAATCTCTCCATCAACCTCAGGGCTCTCATACATACTTCTACCCACAAGAACACCATCCGTAAACGAATCAACAATCACTCTCTCTATCGAATTGATACGAGAGTTATTTATCTCATAAGAGATTTCACTTTGCAGCTCCATTAATTGATCATAACGTTTCTGCTTTGTACTCTCTCTAATAGTATCAGGTAAATTTTCAGCTCCGTATGTACCCTCTTCTTCTGAATAGGTAAAAGCACCTAATCTTTGAAATTTGTTCTTTTCTACAAAAGCCAAAAGCTTCTCAAACTCTTTCTTATCCTCCCCCGGGTGCCCAACAATCATTGTAGTTCTCAAATAGACATTAGGCATTTTATCTCTCAAAGCATCTATTAGATTTTGAGTTCCTTTTTGATCTACTCCTCTACGCATATTCTTCAAGACCTTGCTCGAAGCGTGCTGTAAAGGAATATCCAAATACTTACATATTTTTGGATTATTTGTCATCTCCTCAATTACATCAAGAGGAAATTGTGCTGGATAAGAATAATGAAGTCTAATCCATTCAATACCTTCTACACCAGAAAGTTTCCTTAAAAGCTCAGCTAATTTACGTTCTTTATAAAGGTCCAGCCCATAATATGTAGTGTCTTGAGCAATTACTATAAGCTCTTTCACTCCATCTTTAGCTAAATTTTTAGCTTCTTGAACTAAATCCTCCATAGGAACAGAAATATGCTTGCCTCTAATAAGAGGAATAGAACAATAAGAACATGTTCTATCACACCCCTCTGATATTTTAAGATATGCGTAATGCTTTGGAGTTGTCAAAAAACGATTTAAATTTTCACTTTCATTACGTTTAATACCAATCGCCTCCATCACATCATCAGTATTGAAAGCACCATAAAAACCATCAACCTCAGGAATCTCCGCAACTAATTCATCCTTATATCTTTCAGATAAACAACCAAATACAAAGATTCTTTTGATTAGATTATTCTGTTTAGCATAAACAGCTTGAAATATAGCCTCTACAGACTCCTCCTTTGCATCTTTAATAAAACCACAAGTATTAAGAATAACAGTATCTACATCTCCATTTTGCAAATTAGAATCTTCTCCAACTATTTCAATTGCAGATTTATCTATTTGCCTTAAAAGATGCTCAGAATCAACTCTATTTTTAGAGCAGCCTAAAGTAACCAACTGTACCTTCTTAGGTTTATAATATGTAAGTGTCTTATTCATTAACCCTCTTGCTCCTCTGTACTCTCTTGCTCAACATCGAAATCAAGTGAAGCATAATTTTTTAATATATTATACCACTCAACTACTTTTTTCATGTGTGAAACATAAAATCTATCCTTATCATAATCAGGTAAAACTTGCTCAAAGAAAGCTTTTAAAACTTTTTGATCGCTTTTACCAGCCGGAGCATCATTATCTCCTAAATTCGCATGCATTTTTTCAAATACCTCTTGTAATTTTACCTCGTCAGTATCAGTATATATTGAAATATCAGCTAAAGAAGTAATTCTCGCACTCATACCAAAACATGTTCTTTTTTTAGTTACGATAGACTCTACAATCGCACCCGCATTAGCTTGTGACAAGTACATAAACAAACCTTGCTCACCGCTTACAGATAATACTTTTCTTAAATCAGTCTTCATTTTTAATAATATGTTTATTAATTAAATCCTCTCTCTTTTTTTATTGTTTCATAAGCAATAACAACTGCTTTAAATTTCTCTTCAGCAGCTTTTCTCACATCAGGTCCTAATGATTCAACCCTATCAGGATGATGCTTTAATGCCA
>CAZYQA010000344.1:0-2816 GCA_964649555.1 uncultured Muribaculaceae bacterium | reverse complement strand
GTAAGTAATTTCGTTTTTAATAATCTTATAGTTGGTGTAAAAGGGACATAATTTGAAGGCTGAATAAAATTTGTAAAAGAGTTTGTAAAGTCTAATAATTCAGCAGAAGATTGCGATTCATATAAAAATGATTTATCCTGAGCTGACACATCAGATTGTGACTGTACACGTATCTCACCTTTGATATTAAATATCAACGCCGCGATACAAAGGAGTAGAGCACCTATTATTTTCACAAACCTATTCATGCCGTAAAGTTAAATATATTTAGAAACAAAGCAATTATTTAATAGTTTGTGCATTTGATAAAAATTTAGGTGAAGCCCCAAAATAATAGAAAAATAAGCAGCTAATATTTTAATTAACTGCTTGTTATTAGAGTAATACCTATATTCATGTATAGAACTTTGCAAAGCCATTGGTTATAATTATAGGCGGTTCATTGCGTCTTGCCCTGCTGATGTGCCTTTGTATTTGTTCTTTGCAGAGTTGAAATAATAGCGCAGAGTCAGAGAAATCTCCCGATTATCGAAATGATATAAGTTTAACAATTCTGTCTGTGGTATAATCACCTTACTTGCAGTTGTTTGATTAAATATATCGGATATTGCTAGTTTTATTTGTAATGACTTATTAAAAAAACTTTTTGATATACCTGCCCCAACTAATATCTGCTCTTTATACTTATATACGGCTACAGGATAATTACCTTTGCTTGTGAAATTTGCATCAACGTTTACTATCCAATTATTTGGTAGATTAAATACATTATCCATTGAGGCAAAAAATAGTGGTTTGGACATATTCTCTTTAATGCCATAAGAGTCATAATCCAGCCAATGTTTTAGAATCCCTGCGCTGATTTGTGGTCTCCATACCCCAATTATTGGTGATACAACTATATTAGCAGTGAGTGAGGGTAGATTTGCAATATTTTTATAGTTAATCAATGATACTTTAGGATCTTTTTCGTAGCGATCTATCCATTGGTATATTCCATCCGTTTCATGTGTATAGCTCACTTGTGCCTGTATAATTTTCCATATAGCCATTAGTGATACACTCTGCTTTCTTGTTGGTTTAAGGTATGGGTTACCTGTTTGTATTGTGAGCTTGTTTCCATAAAACATACCGTTGCTAAGTTGAGAATATGTTGGACGTACAATTTTAGAAGTGTATGCAAGTTGTAGTTTTAATGCTCCAAAGTTATTAGAATAGGAGATATTTGGGAACCACTGGCTATATCTTCGACTCTTATCATCATCCTTTTTGCCGTTTACTAAGTAGTTATAATTAGCATCTTCGTAACGCACTCCTGCAGAAAAATTACCAATTTTTGTTGAAACCTGATATTCGGCAAATAGGGCTAGATTTTGCTCATCTACGTTTATTTTTGATGAAAAATCAGGCATCTGATCATTTATATACGCATCATAACGAGCAATATTTGTATATTCACTACCCGCCATCAGTTCACCTTTCCATATCGGATATGAAAGCTGTAGCTTTGCTGCCCATAATTCATTTTTTGTATTATTTGTGCTGTAAATAGCTCTATCACCTTGCTCTTTGCTATACTCAGTATTAATAGCTTTGTAACTCTCTTCTGAATCAAGGTAGTCAGCATTAAAGTTAATAGTTAGTTTTTCAACCTTGCCGGTATAATAGATATTAGCCTGCGAACCCGGTTTGCGGCTTTTATCCTTATACTCTTTGTTGTTCCATTGGTCAAACAATACGCCATCTGCATATACATCATTGATAGTGGTGAAACTTTCAATATTATGATTTGGGCTCGTTTTTATGTCGTAACGAAAGCCTATATAATGATTTTCATTTATTTCATAATTTGCTCCAACTGTTCCATTAAGTCTGTTTGAGTTGAATTGTCCGTCAATAGTACCTATTTGCTTCCAAAGTGTATCAACAGTAGTTATTTGCTCTAAATCGCCTCTTTGAAACCCGGTCATATCTGAATAATACAAATTGGCAAAGATGTCTAACCCTCCTATACGGTAGTTGGTATTGAGTTGTTCTATGTAATCTTGATTCTTCCAAGTGTAGAAACTTGAACGCGCATTAAAGCTAAATCCGTCACCCTGTTTTTTTATGGTTTTGATTAAGATAACGGCAGCAACTGTTGCATCGTAGCGAGAGCCCGGATTAGAGATTACCTCAATACTTTGAATCTCTTTTGAGTTAAGGTTGTCAATTTCCTGAGGATCTCTCACCTCTCGATTATTGATATATATTTTAGCATTTCCACGTCCGAATACTTCATAAACACCTTTGTCCCCTGTTACCATAGGTATACGTTTTAGCACATCATCACCTGTACCCATTTCGCTGAGGAGTGTGTTTGCAACTGCAGTCTGTAAACCACTTGCAGTCATTTTTGATATTGGACGAGTGGCTTTAATTGTAATCTCATCCATTTCAATAATATTAGGAGCTAATTCAACCCAAATAGTATCGCTATTGCTAATAGATGAAATGATATAATCCTTATAATCAAGCCTTGTTATCAAAACAAACTGGTTCTTCGCATCTTTGCTATTGATACTAAAAAAACCGTTTATATCTGATATTGTACCATCTACATAGCTCGAATCAGCTCTGTTCTGAAGTATGATATTTGCGTAATCAACAGGTTGTTTTGTCTCTTTATCAATAATTATTCCTTTAATTGTTTGTGCGGATATGCTTCCCGTAGCGATAATAATTATTAAAAGCGTGGTAAATATTTTCATAATGATTATAAAGTTATTTCTGTTATAATAAGAGATGTTAAATTACATTTCGTGTCAAATCTTCTT